>NZ_CP117258.1:300000-432998 GCF_003240565.2 Rhizobium tumorigenes | reverse complement strand
GTCAGAGGACCGTTCTGGCGATATTTTTCTGTCTATCGATGAATTGCCGCCATTATCTCCGATTCTTTGATTCTGACAAGCAATTTAGAATTTTGGCAAATGGTGAAAGGGGCTTAGGCGCAGCCATCAGAGCTCTCGCCGCGCAATTTTGACGCCGGCGCGCGCCTCGTATCAGTACGGCTTGTACGAGCTGCGACTGTAGCCATCATGAAAACGTGAATGGTTTCTCTTAGCTTCAGGCGTAATGCTCGAACCGTCGGCCTGCTGCTTCGACAACCATTCCGGTCGTGGTGGCTGGCGAAAATGCTTTGCGACCGGTCGGATGAATATGGACAGGAGATGAAGGTGCATACGAAAAGCTTCGACAACAAGATCGTTCTCGTCACCGGCGGCTCGAAGGGTATCGGCTTGGCATGTGCCAAGCAGTTTATCGGGCAGGGGGCCCGTGTCGTCATCAGTTCTCGCTCGCAAGCCAATATCGACGAAGCGCTGAAAGAGTTGCCCGGTGCTGTTGGCTTTGCAGCCGATCTATCCGATGGTGAAGTTGCAGCGGCGCTGGTCGAAAGGGTCAGGCTGGAAGTCGGTGCTATCGACGTCCTCGTCAACTCGGCGGGTGCAGCGAAGCGGTCGCCACCGGAGGACCTAACGCCCGCCTTCTGGCGCGCAGCCATGGATGCAAAGTTCTTCTCGACCATCAACGTCGTCGATCCGGTGGTGAAGGCGATGGCTGCGCGGGGTCATGGCGTCATTATCAATATCATCGGCGCTGGCGGCAAGGTGGCGAGCCCTATCCATCTTGCGGGCGGTTCGGCGAATGCGGCACTGATGTTGGCGACGGCGGGTCTCGGTAATGCCTATGCCGCCTCCGGCGTCCGTATCGTCGGCATCAGTCCGGGTCTGACGCAAACCGGGAGAGTGGCGGAGGGTGTGGCAGCGGATGCGCGCCTTGCTGGCATCACCATCGAAGCCGCCATCGAGAACAGCGTTAAAAAGATCCCGATCGGGCGCATGGCGCTACCGGAAGAAGTGGCCGACCTCGCGCTCTTTCTGGCCTCGGACAAGGCACGCTATATCACCGGCATTACCATCACCATGGATGGTGCCCAGTATCCTGTGGTCGTGTAGGGAGCCTACTCCTTGTTCGGCGCCTGGTTATCGCTATCGCGGGCAAACACCAGACTGGCGTCGCTGACCGTGGCGACGTGCGCGTGGGCAGCGCGGCCGGCGAGCGCCGCCTCGCCGCGCAGGATGGCCATGACGATGGTCTCGTGTTCCTCAAAGGACCTCGCCATACGCCCGGAAAGCCTGAACTGCGCCCTTCGAAACGGCGCAAGCCGCGCGCGGGTCTGGGTTACGAGCTCGTATACGTGGTCGTTGTGCGCACCGCGATAGAGGCGCGTATGAAACTCGGTGTTATGCGCCGCATATTCCTCTTCCCCGCCGAGATGAACGAGGCGCGCCGATGAACGGTGCTCAAGCTCCAGCTGGCGTCTTTCATCGACGGTCATGCGCTCGGCGGATAGCCGGGCGCAGATGCCTTCCAGTTCGGCCATGGCCTCGAACATCGAAACAAGGTGCTGCTGCGTCACCCTGGTCACCACGGCGCTGCGGTTTGGTTCACGGCCGACAAGGCCGATGGCGCAAAGCTGGCCCAGCGCTTCGCGCACCGGTGTTCGCGAAACTTCGAAACGTCCCGCGAGAGACACCTCGTCAAGCTTGTCACCTGGCTGCATGGCGCCGGTGATGATCATGTCGGCGATCGCGCGGACCATTTGCTCGACGGTAGTCCCAGCGCGCACGACTGCTTTTTTCGAGGGCGATTTCACACGTTGTCTCTATATCTAAACCGTACTGCCTACAGATGCATCGAGAACAGCAGGATGTCAATGTTAGCACAAGCCATTGTTATAAAACATTATTTGTCTAGAATTTGGGGTTCGAGCCAATCGGTAGCTCGCAGAAATCCAAAAAGCCGATAATTTATTCATCAGCTCAGAAAAAGTGCATACAGTTTTGTGTTTTTCACATTGGTATCCCATAAGGCATTGATATCATCATATTTTCAAAGTGGCACGACAGTTGCTTCAAGACTTTCGTAACCTTTTGAACCGGCAATGCCGCGAGGAGATCACCATGACCAAACTCCTGCCTATGAACCGCCGTACATTTCTCCAGACGACCGCAGGGGCCGGCGCGGCCCTCGGCCTCTCGTCTTCCCTTTTCGCGACCGGTGCTGCGGCGCAAACAGCGCTCACTGTTGGCTTCATCTATGTCGGCCCCAAGGACGACTACGGCTACAACCAGGCCCACGCGGAAGGCGCTGCTGTCGTCAAGGCGATGCCGGGCGTCACCGTCGTCGAGGAGGAGAATGTTCCGGAAACCGTCGACGTCCAGAAAACGATGGAATCGATGATCAATCTCGATGGCGCGACGCTGATCTTCCCGACCTCCTTCGGTTACTTCGACCCCCATATGCTGGCAGTTGCAGCAAAGTATCCGAATATCCAATTCCGACATTGCGGCGGTCTCTGGCAGAAGGACAAGAACCCGATGAACACGGGGTCCTATTTCGGCTATATCGGCCAGGGGCAGTACCTGAACGGCATCACGGCAGCCTACGCGTCGAAGAGCAAGAAAATCGGTTTCGTCGCTGCAAAGCCGATCCCGCAGGTGTTGCAGAACATCAATTCCTTCCTTCTCGGCGCCCGCTCGGTTGATCCAGCCATCACCTGCCAGGTCATCTTCACCGGCGAATGGTCGCTAGCCGTCAAGGAGGCCGAGGCCACCAATGCATTGATCGACCAAGGCGCCGACGTTATCACCTGCCACGTGGACAGCCCCAAGGTCGTCGTCGAGACGGCCGCCGGCAGAGGCGCCTTCGTCTGCGGATACCACGCCAACCAGAGCCCGCTTTCGCCCGGAAAATACCTGACCGGCGCCGAGTGGGCCTGGGGGAATGTCTACACAAACTTCGTCACCCAGGCCCAGGCCGGCAAGCCGCTTGGAAACTTCGTCCGCGGCGGACTGAAAGATGGCTTCGTCAAGATGAGCCCTCTTGGACCCGGCGTGTCGGCAGAATCCCGCACCAAGTTCGAAGCAACGCTGGCAACGATGAAGGCCGGTGGCTTCTCGGTGTTCAAGGGGCCTCTGAAGGACAACAAGGGCAATGTCGTCGTGACCGCAGCGCAGTCCCTTGCCGAGGACGCCATCGAGCTTGAAAGCATGGGCTACCTTGTCGAGGGCGTCGTCGGCTCGACGGCCTGAGCGTGAAGAGGGGAGGGCAGGCAATGACCGCCGAGATCGAAACGACCACGATAGCGTCACCGGCAGCGCGAGCCGCGTCATTCCGGCCGGCGCTGGAGTGGCTGGCGCGTCGGGCAGAGCCGGTTGCGATTTCGCTCGGAGCAGTTTTTGCCGGCCTCGCCATCTTCTCCCTGTTCATTCTGGCGGTCGGCAAATCGCCGGCCGTCCTCTTTCAGTTGATGTATGCCGGTGGCTTCGGCAGCTGGTTTTCAATGCAGAATGCACTCAGCCGGGCAGCCCCGCTCCTGTTGACCGCGCTCTGCGTGGCGCTGCCGGCGCGCTTGGGGCTGGTCATCATTGGCGGCGAGGGCGCGGTTGTTCTCGGCGGCGTTGCGGCCGCTGCGATCGCCTTGCCGCTTACCGCAACCCTGTCGCCGATCGTCGTCATCCCGGTGATGGCGCTGGCCGGCATGCTGACCGGGGCCATCTGGATCGGCTTTGCCGGATTTCTGCGCCACTACAGGGGCGTCAACGAGACAATTTCCAGTCTCTTGCTTGCCTACATAGCCATTGCCTTGATGAACCATCTCATCGAGGGACCGCTCCGGGACCCCGCCAGCCTCAACAAGCCCTCGACTGCACCTCTGCCGGCGAATTTCATGCTCGGCCATATCCCGGGTATGGACGTCAACTGGGGTCTTGCCATCGGCGTCATCGCCTGCATCCTTTGCTTCATCCTGATCGAGGCCACCAGCATCGGCTTTGCCGCCCGCATTGCCGGCGGCAATGTCCGCGCGGCGCAAATCCAAGGATTGCCGGTGGGCCGCCTGATGGTCGGTTTCACGGCACTGGCCGGGAGTTTTGCCGGTCTGGCCGGCATGGTGCAGGTCTCAGCGGTGCAGGGCACTGCCAATGCATCGCTCGCGGCCGGATACGGCTATACCGGGATTCTTGTCGCATTCCTCGCGCGCCATAATCCCCTGGCAATCATACCGGTCGCCATCCTTCTCGGCGGAATCGATGCGTCGGGCGGGTTGATCCAGCGACGCATGGGCCTGCCGGACGCGACCGTACTTGTGCTGCAGGGGACGCTCTTTCTCATCATCCTGTTCTGCGAAACCTTTTACGGCCGCTTCAAGATCTTCAATCCCGACCTCTGGAAGAGGAGCGCCTGATGGACGACACCGCAATCGGTCTCTGGGGCGTACCGCTCGCCATTTTCGCTGGCGCGATCCGCGTCTCGACGCCATTCATCTTCGTCAGCCTTGGGGAATCGATCACCGAGCGCTCCGGCCGCATCAATCTCGGCCTCGAAGGGACGCTGGTGTTCGGCGCGATGACCGCCTACGCTGTTGCCGTCATGAGCGGTTCGCCCTGGCTCGGCGTGCTCGCCGCGATGGCGACCGGGGCAGTCTTCGGCCTCGTGCACGGCTTCATCTGCAAATTCCCCAAGGTCAACGATATCGCGATCGGCATCGCGATGATGCAGTTCGGCCTGGGCCTTGCCTTCTTCCTCGGCAAGTCCTTCATCAAGCCTGCGGCACCGCATCTGCCATCGATCCCGCTCGGCGGCTGGTCGCGTCTGCCACAGATCCAGGCGGCGCTGAACATCAACGTGCTGTTCGTCATCGGCGCGCTTCTGGCGGTGGCGCTGTGGTGGGGCTTCCGCAACACGCGTCTCGGCTTGATCCTGCGGGTGGTCGGCGATAGCTCGGACGCGGCCCGCGCCATGGGCCTGAACCCTGACACCGTTCGCCTGCTGGCAACGGCCGCCGGAGGATCACTTGCAGCCATCGGGGGCGCATATCTGTCGCTGTTTTATCCCGGTTCCTGGAACGAGGGCATTTCATCGGGGCAGGGGCTGATGGCGGTGGCACTGGTGATCTTTGCCCGCTGGAACCCGATCGGCTGCTTTCTCGCAGCATTGCTGTTCGGCGGCGCCGGTGCGCTCGGTCCTTCACTGCAATCGGTCGGCGTGACGCAGGGTTACTACCTGTTTTATGCGGCGCCGTATGTTCTGACGCTCGTCATCCTGATCGCCACATCCTCGCCCACCCGGTCGCTTTCAGGCGCGCCGGCCTCGCTATCGATAACCAAGTAAAGGACACGCCATGAACGGTCTCGGAGGACTGAACATCTCGGAAAACGGCGTCGGCATCGGCCTGGTTCAGCTCCAGTTGCCGGTGACGGTGACGAAGGCCGATCTGGCCCGCCAGACGCAGGTGATCGTCGACCTCGTCGGCAAAGCGCGGCGCAACCAATCCGGCATGGATCTCGTTGTCTTCCCGGAATATGCGCTGCACGGACTGTCGATGGACATCAACCCGGACATCATGTGCCGGATGGATGGTCCGGAAGTGGCCGCATTCAAGCAGGCCTGTCGCGACAACCATATCTGGGGATGCTTCTCCATCATGGAATTCAATCCCGGTGGCATGCCCTACAACTCCGGCATCATCATCGACGACCAGGGCGAACTCAAACTCTATTACCGCAAAATGCATCCGTGGGTGCCGGTCGAGCCGTGGGAACCCGGCGATCTCGGCATTCCGGTCATCGACGGCCCAAAGGGCGCCAAGCTGGCATTGATCATCTGCCATGACGGCATGTTCCCGGAAATGGCTCGCGAATGCGCCTACAAGGGCGCCGAGATCATGATCCGCACTGCTGGTTACACCGCCCCTATCCGCGAAAGCTGGCGTTTCACCAACCAGTCGAATGCCTTCTGCAACCTGATGGTCACCGCCAATGTCTGCATGTCCGGCTCGGATGGCAGCTTCGATTCCATGGGGGAGGGGATGATCTGCAATTTCGACGGCTCGATCATCGCCCATGGAACATCCGGCCGCGTCAACGAGATCATCACCGCCGAGGTGCGGCCTGATCTAGTCCGCGAGGCACGGCGCGGCTGGGCCGTCGAAAACAACATCTACCAATTCGGCCATCGCGGCTATGTGGCCATTGCCGGCGGCGCCGGCGATGCGCCCTATACCTACATGCACGATCTGATGGCTGGGCAGTACAAGCTGCCTTGGGAAGACGAGATCAAGGTCAAGGATGGAACGACCTGCGGCTTTGAGAAGCCGACCAGGTCCTATCGCGAAACACGCAAGATAGCCGGCGAATAGGAGGCCCGATATGGATTTGCAGACGGAAACCAAGGCACGCTACATCAAGTCCGACCCCTATCCCTGGCCCTATAACGGCGCGCTGCGCCCCGATAATACGGCGCTCATCATCATCGACATGCAGACGGATTTCTGCGGCGCCGGCGGCTATGTCGACCATATGGGCTATGACCTCTCGCTGGTGCGCGCGCCGATCGCCCCGATCAAGGCGGTGCTGACAGCCATGCGCGCGAACGGCTATCACATCATCCATACCCGCGAAGGCCACCGGCCTGACCTGGCCGACCTGCCCGCCAACAAGCGCTGGCGCTCGCAGCGCATCGGCGCCGGCATCGGCGACGTCGGCCCCTGCGGCCGCATCCTGGTACGGGGCGAGCCCGGCTGGGACATCATCGAGGAACTCTACCCCATCGCCGGCGAGACGATCATCGACAAGCCCGGAAAGGGCTCGTTCTGCGCGACCGACCTCGAACTCATTCTTCACCAGAAGCGCATCGAAAACATCATCCTCACCGGCATTACGACGGACGTCTGCGTCCACACGACGATGCGCGAGGCGAACGACCGCGGGTTTGAATGCGTCATGCTGGAGGATTGCTGCGGCGCTACCGATTACGGAAACCACCTCGCCGCCATCAAGATGATCAAGATGCAGGGCGGCGTGTTCGGCGCCGTCTCGACATCGCAGGCGATCATCGAGGGGATCGGCTGATGCCCTCCCGCCGCGCCTTCGTCGCTCGCATCGCAGCAGATGGCCCCAATGACATTGCCGGCGTCGAGGCCTTATTCGATGCTGCCCTGCCACCCGGCGATCTCGTTGCCATTCTCGGCAAGACCGAGGGCAATGGCTGCGTCAACGATTTCACTCGCGCCTTCGCCACGACGAGCTTCGAAACGCTGTTTGCAAAGCACGGCATATCCGGAGCCTCGATCGTGATGTCCGGCGGCACCGAAGGCGCGCTATCGCCGCACTGGACAGTTTTTGGCCGGCAGCAGGTGGCAGATGCGGGAACCCGCGCGCTGGCAATCGGCGTTGCCCGCACGCCTGTACTGCCGTGGCAGCATCTCGGCCGCAGGCAACAGGTGCTGAGCGTGGCAGAGGCGGTACGCGCGGCAGTTGTGGATGCCGGGATCGAAACGTTGGAAGACGTGCATTTCGTGCAGATCAAGTGCCCGCTTCTGACCCAGCGACGGGTCCTCGAAGTCGAGCACGCCGGCGGCACGACAGTCACCCGCGACGCACTGAAATCCATGGCCTATTCCCGTGGCGCATCGGCGCTCGGCGTGGCGGTGGCCCTCGGCGAACTGGACCCGGATACGATTTCGGACAGTGATATCTGCACCCGGCTCGACCTCTTCTCCGGCCGTGCCTCCACATCCGCCGGCGTCGAACTTGAGGACCACGAGATCATCGTGCTTGGCATGAGTCCCCACTGGTCCGGCCCGCTCGCCATCGACCACGCCATCATGCGCGATGCGATCGACACAGCCGCTGTAAGGGATGCACGCGACCGCCTTGGCGAAACCGCCACCCTCGTGGCTGTGCTCGCCAAGGCCGAAGCAGACCCTTCCGGTTCTGTCCGCGGTCGCCGGCATACCATGCTTGACGACAGCGACATCTCCTCCACCCGCCATGCGCGCGCCTTCGTCGGCGGCGTCCTTGCCGGCCTGTTCGGGGCGACGGATCTCTACGTCTCCGGCGGCGCTGAACACCAGGGGCCTCCTGGCGGCGGACCCGTTGCCGTCATCGTTGAAAGGCAGGGACTGACATGATCCAGATCCGCGACACGCCACTTCCGGCCCGTGGCAAGGCCGTCGGCATCCAGACGCACGACATGACCATGCGCTTTGGCAGCTTTACGGCGCTCGACCACGTCTCCATCGACGTTCCTGCCGGCTCCTTTCACGCGCTGCTCGGCGAAAACGGTGCCGGCAAATCGACACTCGTGAAATGCATCATGGGCTTTTACCACCAGACATCCGGCTCGCTGTCCGTCGGGGGGAGGGAGGTCGCCATCGGCTCGCCCAAGGATGCGGCAAGCTACGGGCTCGGCATGGTCTACCAGCATTTCACGCTGGTGCCGTCGCTGACGGGGGCGGAAAATCTGGTGATCAGCCGCGCGCACGTGCCGGCCGTGATCAACTGGGCCAGGGAGAACCGGGATCTGGCAGAGTTCATGGAGACAATGCCCTTCAAGATTCCCCTCGACCGTCCGGTTCAGGAACTGGCCGCCGGCGAGAAGCAGAAGCTGGAAATCGTCAAGCAACTCTATCTCGGCCGCTCATTCCTGGTGCTCGATGAACCGACATCGGTGCTGACACCGGCCGAAGCCGATGAGATGCTCGGCGTCGTGCGCGGCATGACGGAGCGCGGCGAACTCACCGTGCTGATGATCAGCCACAAATTCCACGAGGTCACCAAGTTCGCCGATTCCGTCACCGTCCTCAGGCGCGGCAAGATGGCAGGCAGCGGCAAGGTGGCCGATCTCACCACGCAGGACATGGCATCGATGATGATCGGCGACGTCAAGCTCGCCGAACTCGACTCGCGATTGCCGGTCGCCGATACGTCAGACCCGGTTCTGGCCGTCAGCGGCATCCGGGCACGGGATCGCTCCGGGTTGAAGAGCATCGACATCGAGGGTCTCTACGTCCGCGCCGGCGAGATCGTCGGCATCGCCGGTATCTCCGGGAACGGCCAGAAGGAACTGGCCGAAATGCTGGCCGGACAAAGGCCTCTCGAGGCGGGCACAATCGCGGTCAAGGGCAGGCCATACGGTGCCACGCGGAAGGAAACGCGCGCCAACAATGTCCGCTTCATTCCCGAGGAACCGCTGACAAATGCCTGCGCGCCCAGAATGACAGTGACGGAAAACCTCGCGTTCCGCACGTTCGACGTCAAGGACAAGACCGGGCGCAAGGTCTCCTGGCTCGACAAGACATCGATGCGCAAGCGCGCTGAGGCGCTGATCGCCGATTTCAAAGTGAAAACCGCCTCGGCTTCGTCGCCGATCGCCTCGCTCTCCGGTGGAAACATCCAGCGCGCGGTGCTCGCCCGCGAACTGACGGGCGAGGTCGATCTGCTGATCGTCTCCAATCCATGCTTCGGCCTCGACTTCTCGGCGGTAGCCGAAATCCGGGCACGCATCATGAGGGCGCGCAACGCCGGCACCGCCGTGCTGCTGCTGTCCGAGGATCTCGACGAACTCCTGGAGATGTCGGACCGCATCATGGTGATGTCAGACGGCAAGCTCGTCTATGAGACGCCGATCCGAGACGCAGATGTCGCTGTCATCGGCGCGCACATGGCGGGACACCACTGATGGCCGGGATCAATGCACAGCCATTCGCCTTTCCGCTCAAACGGGACAGGATTGCGCTCATCGTCATCGACATGCAGCGTGATTTTGCAGAGCCCGGCGGCTTCGGCGAGAGCCTTGGCAACGATGTCGGCCGCATCGCCCGCATCGTCCCCGATGTCGCAACGCTGATCGAAGGCTTCCGCGCGGCTGGGCTGCCTGTCATCCACACCATGGAATGTCATCGGCCTGATCTCTCCGACCTGCCGGCTGCCAAGCGCAATCGCGGTAATCCGGCACTGCGTATTGGCGACGAAGGACCGATGGGACGGGTTCTCATATCGGGTGAACCCGGCACTGCTATCCTCGAAGCGGTTGCGCCGGTGGCCGGTGAGGTAGTGATCGAAAAGCCCGGCAAAGGCGCTTTTTACGCCACGCCCCTCGGCGACATCCTGAAGAGCAGGGGCATCGAGCAGCTTGTGTTTGCCGGCGTAACGACAGAGGTTTGCGTCCAGACGACGATGCGCGAGGCAAACGATCGTGGCTACGAATGCCTGCTCTGCGAAGAGGCGACGGAAAGCTATTTCGAGGACTTCAAGCGCGCAGCCATTGCGATGATCCGCGCGCAAGGGGCGATCGTCGGCTGGACCGCGCATCTCGACGATATTCTGGAGGGACTGGCCGATGCCTGAGACGACGCGAGAAAACCTGACATCGGGTAGCTGGAAAAACCTCGAATTCGGCCCCTTCCGACCCGGCGTCACCCTGCACTGGCTCCAGAATTTCGAGGACGACCAGCCGGGCGTAGCCCTGCTGAAATACGAGCCCGGTGCCGCCGTCCCGCGTCATCGGCATATGGGGCTCGAAACCATCCTCGTGCTCGATGGCATCCAGTCGGACGAGGCCGGAGACTATGGTCCGGGCACCGTGGTGATCAACAGGATGGGATCGGAGCACTCCGTCTGGACAAAAACAGGGTGTGTCGTTCTCATCCAGTGGGACCGGCCGGTAATGATTTTGGAAGAGAGTAACAATGACTGAAGGACAAGCATTCGACATCGCCTCCCTGCGCCGGGCCTACGCTGGCGGCTGGACCGTCGCCGAGATGGTCGACACGGTTTTTGCCCGCATCGCCGATGTCGACGACCGCGGCATCTTCCTGCATCTGGCAGACCGTAACGCGCTGTTGGCGGAGGCGGCAGCCCTCGGGCCATTCGACCCGGTGGCAAAGCCGCTCTGGGGCATCCCCTTCGCCGTCAAGGACAACATCGATGTCGCCGGCATGCCGACCACGGCCGCCTGCCCGGATTTTACTTTCCACCCGGATGTGGACGCAACAGTCGTTCGGCTGTTGAAGGAAGCCGGTGCACTGGTCATCGGCAAGACCAACCTCGACCAGTTCGCCACCGGTCTCGTCGGCGTTCGCACACCCTTTCCAGTGCCCCGCAATGCCATCGATCCGACGCTGGTGCCAGGCGGCTCGAGCTCCGGTTCGGCCGTTGCCACGTCGCACGGCATCGTCAGCTTTGCGCTCGGGACCGATACCGCTGGTTCCGGCCGCATTCCCGCCGGCCTCAACAACATCGTCGGCCTAAAGCCGAGTGTCGGTGCGCTTTCGACAACGGGCGTGCTGCCGGCCTGCCGCACGCTCGACTGTGTTTCGATCTTCGCCCTGACGGCTGACGACGCCTTCAAGGTATTCTCTGTGGCCGCCAAATACGATGCAGCGGACGCCTATTCGAGAGCGATCCAGGTAACAGGATACGGCCCGCTGCCGGCGGTGCTCACCATCGGCGTGCTTGCGCCGGAAGACAGAAAATTCTTTGGCGATGCGGCAATGGAGGCATCCTACGAGGACGCGCTTTCGACGCTGTCAACGCTCGGGCACAAGCTCGTCCAGGTGCCGTTTGCAGACTTCTACAAGACGGCCGATCTTCTCTATGAAGGTGCGTGGGTGGCGGAACGCTATGCTGCCGTGAAGGATTTCTTCGATGCCCGCCCGGAGAGCTTCCACCCCGTGACTGCCAAGATCTACGGTGGTGCCAAATCGCTGTCGGCGGCGGATGCCTTCAACGGGCTCTACGCATTGCAGACCCTGAAGGGATCGGTCGCACCGCTGATCGCATCGGTCGATCTTTTCTGTGTCCCGACAGCCCCGCGTCACTACACCCGCGCTGAGCTCGAAGCCGAGCCGATCCGCGAAAACAGCCGGCTCGGAACCTACACCAACTTCGTCAATTTGCTCGACATGTGCGGCATCGCGGTGCCGACTGGCATCCGGAGCGACGGCCTGCCGGCAAGCGTCACGCTGCTTGCGCAGGCAGGCCGGGACGGGCTGACCGCAGCGCTGGCGGCCGATATCCATGAACGAAGCGGGGCGACCCTCGGCGCCACCGGCTGGGCGCAGCCGCCCCGACCCGAGCTCCCGGAGATCGAGGAACCCGGCCTGATCGACGTCGTGGTTGTCGGCGCGCACCTTTCCGGCATGCCGCTCAACATCCAGCTCCGTGATCTCCAAGCGCGTTTTGTCCGCACGACCACAACCGCCGCCGACTACCAGCTTTTCAGCCTCGCCAACCAGACGCCGGCCAAGCCCGGTCTGATCCGATGCGCTGAAAACACCGGCACGAAGATCGAAGTCGAAGTCTGGCGACTTTCCGCAGCCGGCTTTGGAAAGTTCGTCGCCGCAATTCCCCCGCCGCTCGGCATCGGAACCATCATGCTCAGCGACGGCAGCCAGGCAAAGGGCTTTCTGGCCGAGCCGGTGGGTCTCGAAGGTGCAGAGGATATCTCGTCCTTCGGCGGCTGGCGGGCCTTTGTCAACCGGAATGCTGGCGCGCGGTAACGCTTTCGCGCCAGCCCCTCATGGCGCCTCCCCGGTCGATTTTTCGTCCCGAGATAGATCGGGGGGACAACCACAGGATTGATAGCGTTGAAACGCATGGAAGAGAGGCTAGCGCGGATGTCTCTCACGATGCTGGGGGAAACAGCTTGTTCCAGAAGCCGGTGGCTTGGAACGTCCATTCGAACTCCGGAACGAACCGTTGATCCGGCGTGCTCACCACCGTGTCTATTAGGCGGCGGGCATCCTCACGCTTGAGATCGACCGCATTGGCGCGCAGATGCGCCAGAACCGTCGCTGCCCTTTCGATATCGGCAATGGCAACCTGCACCAGCTGACGATACGTCCTGTTCTTGAAAAAGCTAGCCTCAGCCGTTTGTTGCAGGCAAGCCGCCTCCTCGAGCGTGATGAGCGACAGCTGCCGACATCGCGCGATCGTCGCTCGGACGTTGACGAGGGGCTCGCTGAGAGGCAGGTAGCCAAGATCCGCCGGCGCGTGGGACTGCGCCACGTCGGCATCGTCCTCCAGCAGGCCGCTCGCATATCCCTCATAGATGTCACCTATGCCGACCATGCCGAACGCCGCACATTCGGCTGCCCTCAGCGCCCCCATGCTCGCAGCGCCAAACATGTGTACACCCCTGGACAGGCCGTAGAGTATTTCTTTGTGCCAGATCGCGGGTACGCTCTCGTAGACCCCGTCGATCAGACCGATAACCGAAGCACCTTCCTCCACTGCCCTGTAGACATCGCCTTGCCCGGCAGGCGGACGAAGCCGGTATTTCCCATCCGGTTGCAGATTTGCACCGTAGACAGTCGGCCCGGCAAAAATCACTCTCATTCTGATCTCGAATTCGAAACAGCCCAGTTTACGCCCACTATATGCCGATCCGAATGACCCGCACCTGCGCGCTTTTGGCACCCAAGCAGCGCTTGCAACCGATGACAGATGGCGTAGACTTTGCACAGTATCTGGACATCGTTTCCTTCGCCCTCTTTCATTGTTCCCCGATCCAAAGGATGAGCAGATGTTTCGCGACCTCAATGCCTATCAGCCAAGACGAGAACCCCCGCCCGAGCGAAAATACAAGCAGCTCACGCCAAAGCAGGAGCGAACCCTCCTCATCGCCATCGCCTTCAACCTCGTCCTGGCCTTGTTTGCCCCCTTCTGTGGATCCACCCTCGTAGAAGGCTTCGTCTCCCTATTCCGCCTGATCTAGCTTCCGATGAACACAGCGGCCGGTCGGGCCTTTGACCCTAGACCAGTGAAGTCTTTAACCATCACCTAATACCCCACGACGCCTAGGGCCCCGGCGTGACATAGCGGTGCAAGTACGTGATCAGATTTCCTCGAGGATGACGATGACGTCGCCGGCTTTGATGGTGCGGCCGGGGGCGGCGCGGAGTTCGCGGACGCGGCCTGCGGCATGGGAGGTGACGTTGATCTCCATCTTCATGGACTCGATGATGGCGACGGTCTCGCCGGCGGCCACATCGGAACCTGGCCCGACAAGCAGCTTCCATATGTTGCCTGGAACGCTGCTGGCGATGCCGATGCAACCGGCCGGTACGTCGCTGTCGAAACCCTCTCCGCTGCCGTCGTCGGTGACGAAGCTGTCGAGGCCATCCTCCTTCCATCGCTGCCGCTCGGCCTCGAATGCCGCCTGCTGCCGGCCTTGGAAGGCTGCGATGGACGGGGCGTTGTCGCTCAGTTCACGCGCATAATCGGCATAGGAGAATTCTGTTTCCTCGATGCGGATCGGGTAGCCGCCGTGAGGGAAGGCGGCTCTGGCCTCAGCCAATTCCTCGTGGTTGACGGGAAAGAAGCGGATCTGGTCGAAGAAGTTCAGAAGCCACGGCTTGCCCTTGGCAAAGGCAGGCGTCTGCCGCCACGTATTCCAGACCTGTATCGTGCGGCCGAAGAGCTGGTAGCCTCCCGGCCCCTCCATGCCGTAGATGCACATGTAGGCGCCCCCGATCCCGACGGCGTTTTCGGGTGTCCATGTGCGCGCCGGATTGTATTTGGTGGTGACGAGGCGGTGCCTTGGATCGATCGGCGTGGCCACAGGCGCGCCGAGATAGACATCGCCCAGCCCGAGCACGAGATAACTGGCATTGAAGACGATGTCCTTGACCGCCTGTTCGTCCGCCAGGCCGTTTATCCGGCGAATGAACTCGACATTGGAAGGGCACCAGGGCGCATCCGGCCGGACGAGCTCCTGATATTTGCGCATCGCCAGCTCTGCGTCAGGGTCGTTCCACGACAGCGGCAGATGGACGATGCGGCTTGGAACCGTGACCTGTTCTGCCGGCAGAAGTCCGGCTTCGATGTCCTCCAGCAAGCCGAGAAGCCGGCGGCGCGGCAGCGTCGAGCCGTCATAATGGATCTGCAGCGATCGGATGCCCGGCGTCAGGTCGATCAGGCCTGGAAGGCGTGCCTCCTGTATGGCAGTCATCAGCAGATGGACGCGCAGGCGCAGCGCGATATCGAGTTCCATTGGCCCGTATTCGACAAGGAGATTGTCGTCCCCCTGCCGACGATAGACGACAGTTACCGGCGCGGTATCGAATGTCCCGACGATGGGAGATCCCGCCTCCGCCGTGCCGGGCAGCATGGCTGGCCCCGTTCGGGGATCGTCAGGCCGTGCCACCGGATGGAAACGGATGGTATCGCCGGGCTTGAACTGGCCCATCTTCCACTGTTCGTCACGCGCGATGACGGCAGGGCAGACGAAGCCACCGAGGCTCGGGCCATCGGGACCGAGGATAATCGGCATGTCGCCAGTGAAGTCGATGGCGCCGATGGCGTAGGCGTTGTCATGCAGGTTGGAGGGATGGAGCCCTGCCTGGCCGCCGTCAGCCCGTGCCCATTTGGGCGTTGGCCCAACCAGCCGGACGCCGGTCCTGGCGCTGTTGAAATGCACCTCGTAGGGCAGGGAGAACAGTGCGTCGATATCGCCCGGCTGGAAGAAATCGGGCGCCCCATGCGGGCCGTAGACCACGCCGACATTCCAGGCGTTCGTCAGCTCCGCCGGCGCGCCGGGGCGCTTGGCAGCCTCCGTCTTTTCATGGCGGGCGAGATGCAGGACATGCCCGGTCTTCAACGCGCCGGTCGCATTGCCGCCGAACTGCCCGAGCGTGAAGGTTGCGCGCGAACCAAGCACCGTTGGCGCGGAAAATCCTCCCGCAACGGCAAGGTAGGCGCGCTGACCGGGGCCGCTGATGCTGCCGATCGTCAGGACGGCGCCTGCAGGAATGACAACAGGCTCACCATGCGGCAACGGCGTGCCATCGCAGCTCATGGCCATCCGCGCACCGGCAAGGGCAACTGTCATGTCGGTGAAGAAACGCAACGTCGGCCCCGAGACGGTCAGTTCCAGTGCAGCCGTGTCGTCATGGTTGCCGACCAGGCGATTTGCGTGCCGGAAGGACCGCTCGTCCATCGGCCCGCTTGGCGGCACGCCGACATGCCATAGGCCGAGGCGGCCCGGCAATTCTTGAATACTGGACTGGGCGCCGGGCACCAGCACCTCGATGACATCGGGGATGAACACGAAGTCACGCAATGCGGTTGTCGCGACATTGCCGCTGGCGAGCAATTCGGAGGAAGCGATTTTTCGCAGATAGCCGAGATTGGTCTCGATGCCCGAAATCGCGGTTTCCGAAAGCGCGGCCTTGAGCTTTTCGATGGCCGATGCCCTGTCATCGGCGGCAACGATGAGCTTGGCCAGCATCGGGTCGTAGAAGGGGGTGACGTCCGTTCCGGTCTCGATCCAGCTGTCGACGCGGACATCGGCGGGGAATGCCACTTCGGTCAAAAGGCCGGCACTCGGGCGGAAATCAGCATGCGGCATTTCGGCGTAGATCCGCACCTCGATGGCCGCCCCCTTCGGACGCAGATCCATCGCCTTTGACAAAACATCTTCGCCGGCTGCCTGCCGGATCATCCATTCGACGAGGTCGATGCCGAAGACGGCTTCGGTCACGGGATGTTCCACCTGCAGGCGGGTGTTCACCTCGAGAAAATAGAATTCCTGTAGGCGTGGATCGTAGATGAACTCCACGGTGCCGGCGGAAGAATAGGAGATGGAGGCACCGAGGTCGACAGCGGCCTTGTGGAGGCGTGCCCGGACATCTACGGAAATGCCGGGGGCAGGGGTCTCCTCGACGACCTTCTGGTTTCGCCGCTGCAAAGAGCAATCGCGCTCGCCGAGAGCGACGACGTTACCCTTGCCATCGCCGAAGATCTGCACCTCGATATGTCGGGCGTTGGCAACGAAGCGTTCGATGTAGACGCGGGCATCGCCGAAGCTGGCATTGGCGGTACGACGCACCCCTTCGAAGGCGGACTTCAGTGCCGCCTCGTCGTGGCAGAGTTGCATGCCGATACCGCCGCCACCGGCCGTGCTTTTCAGCATGACGGGATAGCCGATCTCGGCTGCCTTGGCGCATGCCTCTTGCAGGCTCTCCAGCAATCCGCTGCCGGGCAGCAGCGGGACGCCGCTCGCCTGCGCGAGCGCTCTTGCCGTATGTTTCAGGCCGAAAGCCGACAGGTGCTCCGGCCTCGGCCCGATGAAGGCGATGCCTTCTGCTGCCAGGCGCTCGGCAAAGCCGATATTCTCCGAGAGAAAGCCGTAGCCCGGGTGGACAGCCTCAGCACCGGTTTGCCTGCAGGCCGCAATGACGGCGTCGATGTTGAGGTAGCTGTCGGTGGCCATGGCCGGCCCGAGCCTGACGGCTTCGTCGGCGACACGCGCGGGCAGGGAGAACCTGTCCGCATCGGAATAAACGGCGACGGATGCTATTCCCATTTGCTTGAGTGTCCGGATGATCCGGACGGCGATTTCGCCCCTGTTGGCGATCAGGACTTTCTTGAACATGCGTCAGACCTCGGGATCCCAGACGAGGACACGGATGGGCGTCGGGTCGAAGCCGTTGCAGGGATTGTTGACCTGAGGGCAGTTTGAGATGACGCAAAGGACGTCCATCTCTGCCACTAGCTCGACATAATCCCCTGGCGCCGAAATGCCGTCGACGATGGTCATCTTGCCATCGGGCGATATCGGCACGTTCATGAAGAAGTTGATGTTCGGGACGATGTCGCGCTTGTCCATGCCATGCTTCGTCACCTCCAGGATGAAGTTGTCGCGGCAGGCGTGGAGGTATTTAGTCCCGTGACCGAAGCGGACCGTATTGCTTTCGCAGGAACACGCACCGGCGGACGTATCGTGACGGCCACAGCTGTCAGCCGTCATCGTCAGCATCACGTTGCCTTCGCTGGAAACGATCCGGGTTCCGACGCTGACATAGGCGGCACCCTGGGTGCGCATCGTATCCTGGTTGGAATAGCGCTCAGAAAAATCATCGGCACGATAGAACAGGGTGTCGATGGCCTGCTGCCCGTAGCTGTCCTCGACGCGAATTGTCTGTCCCTTGCGCACGATGCCCGACCAGGGTGCCTCGGCGGGAATGCGATGATCGGCGACGGCGTTGTCGATCGTGCGGGCGATGGAGGTCTGGATAAAGTCTGTCATGGTCGCGCTCCCTCAAGCCTGCATCATGGCGTTGTTCTCGAAGCCACGGATGGCCTCGGCAGTTGCCGTCCTCGCCAGATCCTCACCGGTCGGTGCGGGGGCGCGAAACCGGGTGATGGTCACGGGTGTGGGCGCATAGGTGGGGTTTGGGTCGAGCGGATGGGGGCAGTTGGAAAAGCCGACGAGAAGGTCCATTTCCGCCCGCAACTCGGCATAGTCGCCGCTGTTCGAACGCTTCTTCTGCCAATGGAACCCGCCGTCCTCGTCGAGGCTGACCGGTGCGAACAGGTTCAACATGCCGGGAATGTCGCGGCGCTGCAGGCCGAGCTTGCCAGCCAGCAGAACGAGGTTGTCTCTGGTATTGCGTGCTTTCACGCCCGGATATTTCATCGCATTCGAGGCCGCATTCGAGCCGCCCATCAGGCAATCATGGGTACCGGCGCTATCTTCGGTGATCGAAAACATCACACGGCCCATGTCGGAAAACAGCACGCGGCCTTTGCTAAGCGCCGTCGTCCACTGGATTTTTGCCGTGTCGACAAGGTTCAGGCGCTCGCTGGTGCCGGCAGCATTCCAGGCAACGAGGGCGACTGTCGACGTGCCCTCGTTCTGGTCTATCCTGAGCCCCTCACCACGCTTGAGCAGCGTGGACCAGTACCATCCGCCCGGGATGACCTCCTGATGGATGACCGTGTCGCCGGGAATTTCCGGGGCCGGCACCGCGCTTGGCGCCGGCAGGGTCTTTGGCGCAAAGTCGAGGCCGCGTCGCTGGTGCTCTTCGTAGCGCGCCCGGTCTGCTGCTATCTCGTCAGTCGTGCGATGCATGTGCATGGCTATTTCTCCTCTGTCTCACGGATTGCCAGGTCGTCCTGGCGAGGGCCCAGAGAGGGAACCGGGCCGTCCCGGTCAGGGCTGGAAGCTGTCGATGATCCGGCGCGCCGCGGCGGCCAGATCGAGATGTCGTTGGTGATCGTTGCGCCGTAGCGGATTTTTTCCTCCGGCCGATCGCGTGGCCGCTCGAAGGCAATGACCCGCGTGGCGAGCGTGAAGGCCTCCCGCATGTCGTGGGTAACCATGACGACGGTCATCTGCGTCTCATGCCAGAGGCGCTTCATCAGCGTGTGGATTTCCGCGCGGATGCCGGGATCGAGCGCGCCGAACGGCTCGTCGAGAAGCAGCACTTTCGGTTTCATGATCAGCGCCTGCGCAAGGGCGAGGCGTTGCTGCATGCCGCCGGACAGCTGGGCTGGATATTTGGTTTCCGATGTGGAAAGCCCGACTTCTGCGATCAGCGCCCGTGCCTCCTCTATCGCCTGCCGGCGCGAGGCGCCCCTGAGCTTTGCCGTGAGCGGCGAGGCGGTCATTTCCTTGCCGAGGAGCACGTTTCCGAGCACGGTTAGATGCGGAAAGACCGAATAGCGCTGGAAGACGACGCCGCGATCGCGTCCGGGTTCAGCCGGCAGCGGCGTTCCATCCAGCAAGATGCGTCCGCGCGTCGGCTGCTCCTGTCCGAGCAGCATGCGCAGGAACGTGCTCTTGCCGCAGCCGGATGGGCCGACAAGGGCCACGAAGGCGCGCGGCTCGACCGTCAGCGAGACGTTCTCCAGGACGATCTGGTCGCCGTATTCCTTCCAGACGTTTTCGATGACCAGTGCGCTCATCCCTGTTTCTCCAGTGCGGACCAGGGAAAGACGGCGATGCGGATCTGATCGAGCAGCACATTGGCGATGACGGCCAAAAGCGTGATCCAGACGACATAGGGAAAGATCACGTCCATCGAGAGATAACGGCGCACCAGAAATATCCGGTAGCCGAGCCCGGCATCGGAGGAAATCGCCTCGGCAGCGATGAGGAACAGCCAGGCCGGGCCGAGCTGCAGCCTGATGCTGGTGATCAGACGCGGCAGGATCTGTGGCAGCACGACGCGCAGGGCGATCTGCCAGGACGAGCCCCCGAGCGTCTCCGCCTTGACGATCTGCTCGCGGGGCAGTTCGAGCGCATGGAGGGCGAGGTCACGGATCATCGTCGGCGCGATCCCGATCACGATGAGGGCAATCTTCGACGTTTCCCCAAGCCCCAGCACAATAAACAGGATCGGCAGCAGCGCCAGTGGCGGCACCATGGAGATGACGGCGACGAAGGGCGAAAACAATGCGCGGAGATAAGGCAGCATGCCGATCGCCATGCCGATTGCCAGCGCAATCGCCGTCGCGATCCCCAGGCCGGCCAGAAGACGCTCAAGGCTTGCGGCGGTATCGCTCCAGAAGAGATAGTCGCCGGTGCGCGTATCCGGCAGAAAGGCGATCCGGTTTATCGCATCGGCAAATTGAGTAAGGCCGGGCAAGAGCTTGTCATTGGCATTCTCGGCGAGCCGCGCAACCGACCCTGCGGTATAGGCGACCGCAAGCAGGGCGAATGGCAGCAGTGTCAATGCCAGCCGGGCACCCGGGCTGGGCTTGGTGTTGATCCATCGCA
The DNA here is from genome assembly GCF_003240565.2 of Rhizobium tumorigenes. Taxonomy (NCBI): domain Bacteria; kingdom Pseudomonadati; phylum Pseudomonadota; class Alphaproteobacteria; order Hyphomicrobiales; family Rhizobiaceae; genus Arminella; species Arminella tumorigenes. The sequence continues at coordinate 412,477 of NZ_CP117258.1, read as the reverse complement.
AGGCGTTGGCTCCGCGTTTCGAGTGGACGGGAGCGGCACGGGCGCGCCGCTCCTGCATGGCGGTCAGAGCGCGCCGTCGGCCGCGGCCTTCATGTAGGTCTCGGTGAAGCGGAGCTTGACGTTGCCCTTGTCGCCGAGCACCTCGCCGTCCGGCATTTCGATGCCGATGACATCGGCGGATGCCGCACCGCTACCGAGCAGGCCCTTGGTGAAGAGGAAGTTGCGGACGAGATCCATGGTCTTCGGCAGGGTGGCCGAAGCCGTGAAGGTCACTGCGTCGGAAGGCTTCGAAAAGAGCTTGGTGGCGGAAAGTTGCGATTCGAAACCCTTGAGATCGGTGCCGGACGCTGTTCCCATCGCGAGACGGGCTGCCTTTCCTTGGTCGCTTTCGGCCGTCATCAAGGCTGCCGTTTCGTACCAGATGCCGGCAAGAGCCTTGCCGAAATTCGGGTTTTCCTTCAGCACTGCCGAGTTAGCGACCATGAGATCCATGATCTCGCCCGGGATCTGCGAGCTGTCGAAAACCTTCTTTGCCGTCGGGTCTTCGAGAATGGTCGAGACCAGCGGGTTCCAGGTGACAACTGCCGAGACGTCCGCTGTTTTGTAGGCGGCAACCATGTCGGCGTCGGAGGTGTTGACGACCTTGACGTCCGCTTCCGTCAGGTTGAGGCTCTGCAATGCGCGGGCCAGCAGATATTCGGAGACCGAATACTGGACGAGATTGACCGGCTGCCCCCTGATGTCGGCGAGCTTGTCCTTGCCTTTGAGGATGACCGCGTCATTGCCGTTGGAGAAGTCGCCGACGATGACAGCCGTGGTGTCCACGCCGCCGGCGGCCGGGATCGACAGGCCGTCCATATTGGTGAGCGTAACCGCGTCGAAGGCGCCTGCGGTGTACTGGTTCATCGATTCGACATAGTCGTTGAACTGCGTGACATCGATCTTGATGCCGTATTTGTCGGCCCATTTCTTGACGATGCCGTGATCTGCCGCATAGCCCCACGGCATCCAGCCGACATAGATCGACCAAGCCACCTTGAACTCTGTTTTCGGAGCGGCAGCAGCGCCTTGCGCGAGGCCTATTGCCAGAGAGGCAGCCAACGCCGCGACGGAAAATGCTTTCGAAATGCTTTGCATGACAATTTCCCTTTTTGCTTTTACTCAAAAAGGGATTGGCATCGACTCACGCAGCCAATCCCTTGGCTAACGAGGTCTCCCGGGCTTTTCTCCCGCCGTGCACCCGGCGGGATTTCTCTCCCGACCGGTGGTGGCTCTCGGACCAGCACGCCATGAAAGCGCCGGAACCCTAGCCACCAACTCTGAAATGAGCGAAGCAAACCGCGTGCCAGTTTGCAATCCCGGGAATACAGGGCTTTCAAAAGCGCACCTGTCAAACTGCACACAGTTTTGGCGGCGGATGGCGATTATATGAGCAGGCGCGGATGTCCAGCGTCAGCCGAGTGCATTGAAGGCTCGGAATGACCTGACGATCAGGGCGGGTTCGATGCCATCGACGATGAAAACTATCGCCGAGCGACGTTCCTCCGAGGGCCAGGCCCGCATGTGTGTCGGGGGATGCACGAGATACTGGACACCATGGATCGCGACCGGCCGGGGCTCCCCGGCGACGTCGAGGATGCCCTTGACCCTGAGGATCCTATCCCCGTGGCGATTGAGCAGCATCGTCAGCCATATGCCAAAGGCGGTCCAGTCAACAGCGGTCTCTGCCTCGATAACGAAAGACCGAATTTCACCCGCGTGGGTCGAGCCATCGGCTGGAACTGGCTCGTCGCAGCGGAAAAGGCTGGTTTCACCGGTTTCGCTGTCGGCAAGCAGCATCTGCAGCTCGAGATCCGCTCCGGCAGCAAGCCAGATCGGAGCGTCGGGATTGAGTGCACGGATGGCCGCAAACGCATTGTCTGCGTCCGATGCAGTGGCAAGATCGGTCTTGGTGAGTACGATACGGTCGGCAACCGATACTTGGCGCGAGAATTCCACGCGGCCTTGCTGCGTAGTCGCGTTGACGGCGTCGACAGTTGCGATGGTGTTCGATGCCTTGAAGTGATGGCGCAGAACCGGGTCGGCCTTCAGCGTCGACAATACGGGAAAAGGATCGGCAAGGCCGGTGCTTTCGATCACGACGCGGTCGAAGGCGGGGACGAGGCCCTTTTCCCGCTTGGCGTGGAGGTCGCGCATTGCCTCAGCCAGTTCGCCGCGCACGGTGCAGCAGAGACAGCCCGATTGCAGCAGCACCATGGTCTCGTCGATCCGCTCGAGCAGGTGATGATCGAGGCCGATCTCGCCGAATTCGTTGATCAAAACGGCGGTGTTGACCATGGCCGGGTCCCCCAGCATACGGCGAAGCAGTGTGGTCTTGCCCGATCCCAGAAAGCCGGTCAGGAGATTGACCGGCGTGAAGGCGGGGTATGCATCAGCCATTCGCCTCCGCCTCCAGCCTGTCGAGCAAAGGTAGCGACAGCGGATCGAGCGGCCGGCCCGCCAGCGTCTCGGCTGCCGGCCACAAATGGCCGAGATCCTCGATGATCTCGGTCTTGCCGGTCCGGGTGGACAGCAGGAACGACGTGCCCTGCCAGTCCGAGAGGGAAAGGCCGAAGGCCGCCAGTACGCGGTTTGCGATGCGCACGCGCGCCGCCCTTTCCCGCCGTCGATCGATGCGCTCGGTGTTGCGCGTGTAGACGCCGGGCCGTGCAACGGCATCGGCCCAGTGCTCGTTGCCTCCAAGAATGCCGCAAAGCGAGCACATCGATCAGTCCACCTTTTAGGATTTACGCGGGAAGCGTGCCGCGAAATCGTCGGCGATCTCGTTCATGGTGACGAACTTGACGCCGGGATGCTTGCTCATATGGGCAAACAGGCGCTCCAGCATCATCAGCACCTGAGGGCGGCCGGCGACGTCGGGGTGGATGGTGATCGGGAAAACCGCGTAGTCCATCTCGCGGTAGACCCAGTCGAACTGGTCCCGCCACATTTGCTCGATGTCGTGCGGGTTGACGAAGCCGTGACTGTTCGGCGACTTCTTGATGAACATCATCGGTGGCAGGTCGTCGAGATACCAGGAGGCGGGAATCTCGATGAGGTCGGTTTCCTGGCCGCGCTTCAACGGCACCATCCACTCGGACGGCTTCTTCGAGTAATCGATCTTCGTCCAGCTATCGCCGACGCGGACGCGATAGGGCGTGAAGTCATTGTGCATCAGTGAGTGGTCGTACTTGATGCCCCGTTCCAGCAGCAATTCGTTGGTAACGTTGGAGAATTCCCACCATGGTGCGACATAGCCGGTCGGCCGCTTGCCGGAGAGTTTGGTGACGAGATCGATACAGTGGTCGAGCACCTCGATCTCCTGCTCGCGCGTCATGGCGATCGGATTTTCGTGGGTGTAGCCGTGGATACCGATCTCGTGGCCGGCATCGGCGACGGCCTGCATCTGCTCCGGAAAGGTTTCGATGGAATGGCCAGGAATGAACCAGGTCGTCTTGATGCCGAACCGGTCGAACAGCTTCAAAAGACGCGGACTGCCGACTTCGCCGGCGAAAAGCCCGCGCGAAATGTCGTCCGGTGAATCCTCGCCACCGTAGGAGCCGAGCCAGCCGGCGACCGCATCGACATCGATGCCGAAGCTGCAGAAAATTTCCTTTGCCATTTCATAACTCCTTGTCTTCAGACTTTTTAAGGCGCGAGGCCATCGGAAATTGGAAGTCGCTTAGAGGTTGACTCCGGCGCGGCTTACAGGGAGGCGAGCCATTCGGAGAGTTCCGTTTCGGCCCGCTCCAGGGCACTGTAATTCAATAATTTGCGCAACATTGCGACGGTCACCGCCCTGGCCCTTAGATTAAAGCGACCATCCTCATGATCTTCGGCTGAATTTTGATAGACCTCAAGCTTTTCGTACAGTTGCTGCAGCCTGTTCTGGACGCTGCGGAGCGATAGGTTTCGCCGGCGGGCTATCGTGCGATCGGTCAGGCCCAGCGCGATGTCCACGAGAATTTCGTATTCTGTATCGCTGAAACCCTTTGCCTGGCCAAGGCTCTTCTGCTGCATGCCGCGAACCTCGCGGTCGATGACGCATTGCGCCTCGATGAAGATGCTGCGCAACGCCAGCCTCAGACGTTCGTCGGAGGCCGACTTGAGAACGTAACCATAGGCGGCTCCATCCGGCACGATGCGGGATACGCCGCGCACATAGGCCTCGTCGGAATAGTTCGACCAAAAGAGGATACGCGTGTCCGGTCGCTCGTTCCAGATGGTTCGCGCGGCTTCGATGCCGTTGCGGTTGTTCATTTGCAGATCCATGACGACATGGGCGGATTTGTTTTCCCGCGCCAGCTTCTCGCCCTCCTTGCCGTTCTGCGCCTCCAGGATCGTTTCGCATTCCGGCAGGGAGGCGCCGATCGCCTCGTGGAGATAGGAGCGATGCAGGGGATCGTCCTCGACAATCAGAACTTTCATGCGTGCAGCCTCGATTTGCCATCACGCGGAGACGGCTGTTCTGCGATGGGCAGATGGATGGAGACGACGGAGCCGCGGGTTTGGCGCCCGTCGCTGACGGAAAATGCGGCGGATATCAGTTGCGCTCGCGTCTGCATATTGTCGATGCCGGCACCACGGCGGCGGCCCGGCCTGTCGATACCGATGCCGTCGTCGCGTACCTCGATGGAAATTCCGTCCGCCTTTCCCGTCAGCGTCACGATGATATGGTCGGCCTGCGCGTGACGGACAGCATTGTTGATAGCCTCCTGCACGATCCGGAAAAGCGCGATGCTGACCGTCGGCTCCAGCCTGTCGATCACCCCGCCTGTGTTGTCGACGAGCTTTTGCGCTATCGACAACCCGCTGTCGCGAATCGATCGGTCGAGCTCGTTCTCGACAGCCTGGGCAAAGCCGAACAGCTGCAGCACGGAGGGCTTGGCCTCCTCGATGATCTGGCGAAGGTCCTGCATGCAATGCTGCAGGCTGCGGGCCAGCGGCTCCAGCGCTTCTCCGGAGATCTCCTGCTCATGGGTCAGCCTCTCCAGGCGCCGCGACAGGCGCGTCAGGTCGGCCAGCGTCTGATCGTGAAGATCCATGCCGATACGCTGACGCTCCAGTTCCAGCGCTTCGGTCAGCTTGAGCGCACCGAGCCGCAGGCCCTCTTCGCGGGCTCGCGCTTCCGCCTCGACGATCGCCCATTGCTGGGCCTGCTCGGCAGCGCGCAAGGCGAAGAAATAGGGCGACAGCAGGTCTGCGATCGACCGCGCATTGGCCACGTCGTCGAGGCCATAAAGAGCGACGGCGTGGGCCGAACAACTGAGTGCGCCGATGACGTCACCCTCGACCTTGAGCGGAACATGCAGGCGGCTGCAAAGGGCCTGGTCGAAAATCGGGCGCACGAAAGCACCCTCGAAACTGAAGCGCGGATCGACGCAGGCATCGTCGGTCAGGAGGTAGCCGACCTCGCCCCAGAGAAGGCTGCGGATGGGGCTTCCCGACACCAGCGCCGGCGGGTTGTTGCCCCATGCGGTTTCAATGCCGGTCTCGTAGGCGGTGTGATACTTGCCGCCATGCATGATGATGCAGACGTCCAGATGATCGTGGGGGATGATATGCCAGATTTCCGCTGCCACCGCGCGAATAGCGGAGCGGAACTCCAGCTGCCCCGCCAGCACGCGAGAAATTCCGAGATAATGGTCGAGAAGCGCCGAGGGCGCCAACTTGAGCATGGTTCCTCCTCCAGCCGTCCCCTCCCAGGTCGCGGCTCAGTCCGTTCCCGCCAGTAAGCGCCACGCGATGGCGCCACGTCCTGCAGGATCCCGCAGCAATTACAGGAATTGCCGCAAATGCAATGCCGCATTGTTACTATACAACCCCGCCAATCTATAACATCCTGAAGGGGTCGAGAGGAGGAACTCGGCGTTTGACACAAACTATCCGCCCGGGAGGGGATTTCGGGTCAACAGGGAGAGAGACAATGAATTTCAGAAATCTGCTTCTGACGTCGTTAACGCTTGTTTGCGTGGCATTGCCCGCAGCTGCCATGGCCGACACGTCCGCCAAGAAGATTGCGCTGTCCAACAACTACGCCGGAAACTCGTGGCGCCAGGCCATGCTGACCAGCTGGGAAAAGGTCACCGGCGAAGCCGTCAAGTCCGGCGTCGTCGCTGCCGCAGACCCATTCACCACGTCTGAAAACCAGGCGACCGAGCAGGCAGCCCAGATCCAGAACATGATCCTTCAGGGTTACAACGCCATCGTCATCGACGCGGCGTCGCCGACGGCGCTGAATGGCGCCATCAAGGAGGCCTGCGATGCCGGCATCGTCGTCGTCTCGTTCGACGGCATCGTGACCGAACCCTGTGCCTGGCGCATCGCCGTCGACTTCAAGGGCATGGGCGAAAGCCAGGTCGACTACCTCGCCAAGAAGATCCCCGCAGGTGGCAACTTGCTCGAGATCCGCGGCCTTGCCGGCGTGTCCGTTGACGACGAAATCTCCGCTGGCATCCATGCGGGCGTCGCCAAATTCCCGCAGTTCAAGATCGTCGGCTCCGTTCACGGCGACTGGGCACAGGATGTTGCACAGAAGGCCGTTGCCGGCATCCTGCCGAGCCTGCCGGAAGTGGCAGCCGTGGTGACCCAGGGTGGCGACGGTTATGGCGCAGCCCAGGCCTTCGAGGCGGCAAAACGTCCTATCCCGACCATCGTCATGGGCAATCGCCAAGATGAACTCGTCTGGTGGAAAAAGCAGAAGGACGCCACCAAGTATGAAACCATGTCGGTGTCCATCGCTCCCGGCGTTTCGACGCTGGCCTTCTGGGTCGCGCAACAGATCCTCGACGGAAAGACCGTGAAGAAGGACCTGGTCGTGCCGTTCCTGAAAATCAACCAGGACAATCTCGAGGCTAACCTTGCGACCACCCCCTCGGGCGGTGTTGCCAATGTCGAGTACTCGCTGGCCGATACGCAAAAAGTCATCGCCGACAGCAAGTAACCCCCATCCTCCCACCGCATTGCGCCGCCCGATTGACGTCGGGCGGCCGGTCCTTCAAAGGGAGATCTGAGTCATGGACGTGAAAACGCAAGGCCCGGCCGTCGTCGAGGTGACGGACGCCAAGGTGCATTTCGGCGCAGTCAAGGCGCTGGACGGCGTAACCATCCGCATTGTTGCCGGTGAGTGCGTCGGCCTCGTCGGTCACAACGGCGCTGGAAAATCGACGATCGTCAACATCATCAACGGCGGGCTGACACCGCATTCCGGTAGCGTCAGTTGCGGTGGCGAGAAGGTCGAGCGCTATGGCATCGCTGCCGCGCGAAGCCATGGTGTGCGATGCGTTTTCCAGGAATTGTCGCTTTGTCCCAACCTGACCGTCATCGAGAACACCCGCGTCATGCATCGGGGCCTGACCGGCTGGGGCTGGCGCAGGCGTGCTGCCGCCATCATCGGCCAGTCGCTGGATGCGATCTTTCCCGGCCATGGCATCGAGCCGGAAGCAACCATCGGCGACCTCTCGATTGCCGAACGGCAGATGGTCGAGATCGCCACGGCCTTCTCAACGATCTCCACTCCGGTCAAGCTGGTGATCCTCGATGAGCCCACCTCGTCACTGGACGCAAGCCTTGCGGCGCAATTGCTCGCCTATGTGCGTGTCTTCGTCAGGAACGGCGGCTCGATCATACTGATCTCCCATATCCTTGGTGAAATCCTGTCGGCAACCGACCGCATCATCGTCATGAAGGATGGCAAGGTCGTCGCAGAGAAACCGTCCGCCGAATTCGACCATCACAGCCTGGTGGCCGTCATGGGCAGTGTCGTGAAGGCACGCGACGCCGCGCCGGCGCGCGCTCTGGCACACCAAGCCCCGCCTCTGCTGTCAGCTCCCCCGCGCAAAGGCAAGGGATTGCCGTTCAGCGCGTTCCCGGGCGAACTCGTCGGACTGGCAGGGCTCGGGGGCCATGGACAGACGGATATCCTCCTCGAGCTTTATCTGGCGCGCACCGGCAACTGGATGCGGCGGCGCGATGCCGAGGTGACGTTCGTTGCCGGCGACCGCGCTCTCAACGGTGTCTTTCCGCTATGGAGCATTCTGAAGAACCTCACCATTGCCAATCTCAACGTCCTGTCTCCGGGCGGAATGCTGCGAGACGCTAAGGAAGAGGCGCTCGGCATGTCGTGGAAGGAAAGGATCGAGATCCGCACCAAGGACATGGACAATCGCATTCTGTCGCTCTCAGGCGGCAACCAGCAGAAGGTGCTTTTCGCCCGCGCGCTGGCAACGACTGCGCCCGTCGTGCTCATGGACGATCCGATGCGCGGTGTCGATGTCGGCACCAAGCAGGAAGTCTACGCCATCATCAGGGCCGAAGCGGCCAAGGGACGGACCTTCGTGTGGTATTCGACGGAGATGGAAGAGGTCAGTCTTTGCGACCGCGTTTTCGTTTTTAACGAAGGCGTCATCGTCCGCGAACTCGTTGGCACCGAGGTCACCGAGGAAAACATTCTGTCAGCGTCCTTCACAGGAGTGGCGGCATGAAGCTTCGCCTGTCTTCGGATACCATCCGCCTCGTCATTCCCGCCCTGTCGCTGACAATCCTGCTCATTTCGGTCTTCTATTTGCAGCCGCGTGCTATGAGCTACATCGGCCTGAACCTGCTGTTCAATCTGGCGGTTCCGATTGCACTCGCGACAATCGCCCAGATGCTGATCATGACCGTCAACGACCTCGATCTCTCCATGGGCTCCTTCGTCAGCTTCATCGCCTGCGTCACGGCGACCTTCCTGCAATCCGATCCGGCGCTGGGCATCGTCATTCTGCTCGCCGCCATCGCCGTCTATGCCGGCCTCGGCGTGCTTATCCACATCCGAGACCTGCCATCCATCGTCGTCACGCTCGGCATGAGCTTCGTCTGGAGCGGGCTTGCCATCCTCCTGCTGCCGGCACCGGGAGGCCATGCGCCGGAATGGGCGAGGGCGGTGATGACGTCAAAGCCGCCGCTGGTGCCGATGGCCATCGTTGCCAGTGTCATCATCGCGCTGTTTTCCCATTTTCTCATCATGCGCTCCTCGTTCGGCGTTATCCTGCGCGGCGTCGGCGGCAACGCACGCTCTGTCGAGCGCGCCGGCTGGTCGATCTTGGCGGCAAGGGCAGCCACCTATGCGCTGGCAGCCTTCTTCGCCATTCTGGCCGGAATTGCGCTTGTCGGCCTGACGACGTCGGCCGATGCCAACATTGCGTTGCGCTACACCCTGTTATCGATTGCCGGCGTCATCCTCGGCGGCGGCGAGTTCGTCGGCGGCCGCGTTTCGCCCATCGGTGCAGTCATCGGCGCGCTGACCCTGACACTTGCGGGCTCGTTCCTGTCGTTCCTGCGCATTTCGTCGGATTGGCAGATCGGCGCACAGGGGGCGATCCTCATCGTCGTGCTCGGGCTGCGACTGCTGCTCAACCGCATGGAAAAAAGGGAGAAGCGCGCATGACAACCCTCACTTCGCTCATGCGCAAGCCATGGATCTGGTCGTTTGTCGCTGCATTTGTCGTCTGGTTCGTCACCATCATGTTTACCGGCGGCGCCAGCACATTGGGTCTCAGTCAGGCAGCGCTGACCTTCGCCGCGTTCTCGATCGTGGTCGGCGTCGGTCAGATGTTCGTCATCACCCTCGGCCCGGGAAATATCGATCTCTGCGTGCCGGCGACGATGACGCTGTCCGGCACAGTCGCGCTGAAATTCATGGCTGGCGAAAACTCGCTGATCGCCGTGGGCCTGCTGGTGGCTGTCGCCGTCGGAGTGGCAGTGGGGCTCGGCAATTACGCTCTGATCAAGCTGTTGAAGATACCGCCAATCATCGCCACCCTGTCGATGAGCTTCATCGTGCAGTCAACGGCCATCTGGACGAACCGCGGCCTGCGGATCAAGCCACCGGAGGCGCTGGCAAGCTTTTCGACGCAAACGACGCTGGGCCTGCCGAACGTCGCGCTCCTCGCGCTCGTTCTTTCGCTCCTCGCTTACGTGCTGCTGCAAAGAACCGTCTACGGGCGCTGGGCGGCGGCAATCGGCCAGAGCGTCAATGCCGCGCGCATGGCGGGCATACCCGTCGATGGCGTACGCCTGACAACCTATGTGCTGTGCGCAGTTCTGGCCGCCGTCTGCGGATATTTGCTGGCGAGCTTCTCCGGCGGTGCCGCGCTTAACATGGGCCAGGAATATTTGTTGATGTCGATTGCCGTCGTCGTCATTGGCGGGACGGCGGTTGCCGGCGGGGACAGCAATGTCGCCGGCATATGGGGCGCGTCGCTGTTCATGTTTCTCGTGGTCTCCATGCTCAACACCTACGGCTTTGGCGCCGGCATCCGCCTCGTCATGACCGGCCTCATCATCATCGGCGTCATCGTCGTTGCCGGTGGGCGCAGTCTTCGCAATCACTGAACGCGGAATATCCTCATGCCCGACACATCCCCATTCGAAGTTCACGACCCACGCTTCACGGCGCTGTTTGTCGGCAGCGCACGGCTGGAAGAACTCTACAACGGGTGCCGCTGGGCGGAAGGTCCGGTCTGGTTCGACGATGCGCAACATCTACTGTGGAGCGATATTCCGAACCAGCGGATGATGCGCTGGATACCTGACGGTGGCGTCTCGGTGTTCCGGCACGCCTCGAACTTCAGCAACGGAAATACGCGCGACCGGGAGGGCCGGTTGATCTCCTGCGAGCACGGCACGCGCCGCGTCACCCGCACGGAGGTCGATGGCAGCATCACCGTTCTTGCCCACAGCTTCGAAGGCAAGCGCCTGAACTCGCCCAACGATGTGATCGTCCGCTCGGACGGGACGATCTGGTTCACCGACCCGACCTACGGAATCCTGTCGGACTACGAGGGCTACAAGTCCGACCCGGAACAGGGCCAACGCAATGTCTTACGGCTGGATCCAGAGACCGGCGATCTCACCGCCGTTGTCAGCGACTTCCTGCAACCGAACGGGCTAGCCTTCTCACCGGACGAGACGAAGCTCTATATTGCCGATAGCGGGGCCAGCCACGAACCGTCAGCGCCGCGCCACATCCGCGTCTTCGACGTCGTTGATGGCAGCAGCCTTCAGAACCCGAAGGTGTTCTGCCACATCGATGCAGGCATACCGGATGGCATCCGGTTCGATGACCAGGGCAACCTCTGGTCCAGTGCTGCGGACGGTGTGCATTGCTTCTCGCCAGATGGTATATTGCTCGGCAAGATCAAGGTGCCGCAAACCGTTGCCAACCTCACCTTCGGCGGACCACGCCGCAACCGCCTTTTCATAACAGCGACGACGTCGGTCTACGCCATCTACCTCACGACCAACGGTGCGCAGCGCCCGTAGCACCGGAAGTCCTCTCGTCTGACCGGCTGGCCGTCAGTTTGTCGATCCAGATGGCCGAGAGGTTTGCCCGCGACGCGGCGGCCGTGAACGTCTGGAGGATCTGGTCACCGTGGTCGAACTCGTCCCAACGGTGTACCGGGCCGTGATAAATACTGGCTACAAAGACGGCCTGTGCCGTGATCTGAAGCCGCGCCAGCCGGAGTGTCGGGCGTCTCTCGGCTGGCGACGTGGCGTTTACTTCTTCGGAAGATAATCGTTGGTGACGAAGGTCGAAAAGTCCGGCGCTGAGGTCAGGACCTTGCCGTCGCCATCGACGAGGATCTTGGCCTTCACCAGATACTGGCCAAAGGCATCGATCTTGGCGAGATCCATATTGCCGATGACACCATCGGCGCTGCGCAGGTAATGGCCGGAGCCCAGTACCTTCATCGACTGCGCCACAAGGGCGTGGTTGGTGAGCGTGTCCGGATTGGCGGCGATCAGAATGTCTCCGGCTTTATCGGGATGATCTGCAGCAAAGGCATATCCCTTCTGGACGGCGGCCAGAAACGCCTTGGCGGTGTCGCCATTGGCCTTCAGGTAGCCGTCACTGGAGACGATGAAGGTGGTGTACTCGTCAGGCACGCCATAATCGCTGTACGTGAATTCCTTGAGCTTGGCGCCGCGCAGTTCGGCCTCGACGCCTTCCCAGGTGGCCACTTCCAGGGTGAAATCGACGGAACCGTTGGCCAGCGCCTCATAGGCGGATGTGCCCAGCGTCACCGTTTTGAAATCACCCTTGCCACCATCGTGCTTGATGATGTCGGTGATCAGCGCATTTTCCCAGGCACTGCCGAAACCGCCATAGGTGAGGCCGTCGAGATTTTTCGGCGACTGGATGTCGGTGCGCTTGGCATCGACGATCAACCGACCAGTTTCTTTCTGGACGACCGCATAGACTGCCTTGAGGTCCGCTCCGGCAGCCCTCTGCGAATAGAAGCCGATGCCGGCGATGCCGAAATCTGCAATGTGGTTGCTGACCAGCGTACCAGCCGCCGTATCGGTGTAGGGCAGGATCTTGACGTCGAGGCCCGCATCCCGGAAATAGCCTTTCTGCTCGGCCACGAACAATCCGACATGGTTGGTATTCGGCGTCCAATCCAGCGCGATATTGACGGTTTTCAGATCCGCCGCCGCGGCAGGGCCAATCGAGGCGAGGGCAGAGAAAGCGGACAGCGCGAGCCCGAAGGCGCTGCGGCGAGTGAATGAGGGCATGGGAACTCCTGCTTTGATATTAAGTGATGGGATTGGGTGGGAAACCGGGCGGATTTTCCGGACCGATCAGCGCCTCCAGCAGCGCCGCCTCGATACGGGCGGCAGCGGGGGAGGCGAGGTCCGCAAGTGTCCTGGGGCGCGGTAGAGGGACATCGATTTCAGCAAGCACCCGGGCGGGTCGAGCCGAGAGAACGTAGATCCGGTCGGAGAGGAAAATCGCCTCCCTGATGTCATGGGTGATCAGCAGCGCGGTCCACCTGTTGTGCTCCCACATCTGCTCGAGCCAACGCTGCATGGAAATCCGCGTCAGCGCGTCGAGGGCGCCAAAGGGTTCGTCAAGCAGCAGCATCTTGCGTTGCTGGACGACGGTGCGCAGTAGCGCGACGCGCTGTCGCATGCCGCCGGATAGCTGGTTGGGGTAGTGCCGCTCGAAACCCGCAAGCCCGAAGGTTTCCAGCAAGGGCTCGACCTGCGCACGGGCCATCCTTTTCGATAGCCCCTGCACCTCCAGCCCGAGCGTCGCGTTGTCGATGATCCGGCGCCACGGCATGAGGGCATCGCGCTGCGGCATGAAGGCGAACTTGTCGCTCGCCTTTTCCAAGGGCGCGCCATCGAAGACGATATGGCCGGCATCGGCGGCAATGGCCCCGGTCAGCACCTGGAACAGCGTGGATTTGCCGGCGCCGGAAGGCCCAAGCATGGACACGAACTCGCCGTGCCCGACATGCAGCGTCACGTCCGCAAGCACGTCCACCGGACCGAAGGATTTGCGGATGCCGGCAAGCGACAGGCGGGCCGGTTGGCTCATGGCTGGCGGTCCTTGCGATCCGTATTCCAGGGTGTAGCGAGACGCTCCGCGCCAACCGCCAGTCCGAACAGCAATAGTGTCAGGCAAGAACTGACAGTCACCGCCGCCAGCACCAGGTCCGGTCGGAAATTGTTCTTCGCCGATAGCATGTAGATGCCGAGCCCTTTTGCCGCGCCAGCATATTCCGCAAAGATGGCGCCGACGACCGCATAGGTGATGGAAATGCGCAGTCCGGTAAAAAAGTAGGGAATGGCCGACGGCAGGCGCGCCAGAATGAAGACCCGCCATCGGGAGGCACCCATGGAGGACAGCAGCCATTCCATCTCACGCTCGGTCGATTCATAGCCCTGCACGAGGGCCACCATCATCGGGAAGAACGTTACGAGCGCCACCAGCAGTATTTTCGGCAGCAGCCCGAAGCCGAACCACAGCACCACCAGAGGCGCAATGGCGACCAGCGGCAACGTCTGGCTGACGATGAAGACCGGCACCAGCGCGCGGCGCGCCGGCTGGAAGAAATCGACCACGACAGACATCAGGAACGCCACGGTCAGCGAGAAGCCGAAGCCGGTAAACGTGGCCGCAACGGTCGGGATGGCATTTTCGAGAAGCGCCTGCCAGTTGACGACGATCTGCTCGAACACCCGCGACGGCGCAGGCAGGGTCGTCGGCCGGATGCCGGAATAGCGGGCATAGAGTTCCCAGGCGACGAGCAGACCCGTCATTAACGCCAAGGCCGGCCAGTTCCTTGCAATGGCACGAATGACCGGCAACAGCGCAGGCAGGTTGTTCATTGAACTTATCTACGGGTGACAAACTGGATTGAAATCGGGTCCAGGCCCTTCGCGGCCCTGCCTTGGATCTTGGTAGCGCCTTTGCATGACACGCATAAAGCATTAGATCGCAAATACATGGACGTAAACAGGAATTTCAAATCGTCGCGAACGGTATCGTAGACGTCGATGCCGCTGTGCCGGAAGTGTCTATAGGCTGCAGGGAGCGGGGCCCACTGGCGCGCTCGGACCACCCGCGCTCTGGGCCGCTGGAGGGTGACGCGGGCTCTTGGAGACAGATCATCACCGAATGACGCGGAATTGAGAAAATTATTTGCAATTGCTCATTTCCTTCGCAGTTTCCTGTGCATATTTGAGAGACAGTTTCTGCGATCTTTCGCACTCGAACATCAACACCGGATCGGTACCGACATGACACTGCTGAAATCCATCGCCGCCATCGCGCTCGTTCAGGCAGCATTGCTGTTGCCGGCCCATGCTAGCGAAAACCTCGCTGCCATCAAATCCGCCGGTGTCTTCAAGGTCGGGACGGAAGGCACCTACGCGCCTTTCACCTTTCATGATGCCAACGGCAAGCTCGCCGGCTTCGATGTCGAGATCGCCGAGGCGATCGCTGCCAAGCTGGGTGTCAAAGCCGAATTTGTCGAAGGCAAGTGGGATGGGCTGATCGCCGGCCTCGATGCCAAGCGCTATGACAGCGTCATCAACGAAGTAGGCATCACTGATGCCCGCAAGCAGAAGTACGATTTCTCGGACCCATACATCGCATCGAAAGCCGCACTCATCGTCCGCGACAACGACGACAGCATCAAGGGCTTTGCCGATCTGAAGGGAAAGAAGGCAGCGCAGTCTTTGACGAGCAACTATGGCAAGCTGGCCGAGCAATCCGGTGCCGAGCTCGTGGGCACGGATGGCTTCGACCAGTCGATTCAGCTGGTCCTCACCCGCCGCGCCGATGCGACGATCAATGACAGCCTGTCCTTCCTCGACTTCAAGAAGCACAAGCCGGATGCGCCTGTGAAGGTTGTCGCAGAGGAGGCCGACGCCAACTATTCGGGCGTCATCATCCGCAAGCAGGAGCCCGAGTTGCTGGCTGCCATCAACAAGGCGCTGGCCGACATCAAGGCTGATGGTACCTACAAGACGATCTCCGAAAAGTACTTCGGCCAGGACGTCTCCAAGTAGCGGAAGGCGAAAGCCGTTTCCAAATTCTGAAAACCGCGATAGTGAACGAACGGGCGCTCAGTGATCTTTCGCTGGGCGCATCGCTTTTTAAGGGAGATACCCTTGCCGCACTGGCTTCAATTGATGGCGGATTCGCTCGCGCCGCTGCTCTGGGCAGGGCTGATCTTTACGATACCGCTGACCCTGATGTCCTTTGCCTTTGGGCTTATTCTCGGACTTGTCACGGCAATAGCGCGCCTGTTCGGCCCGGCTCCTGTGGCAGCGATCGCTCGCTTTTACGTCTGGATCATTCGTGGGACGCCACTGCTGGTGCAGCTCTTCGTAATCTTCTACGGCCTGCCGAGCGTCGGGATCCTGCTCGATGCGTTTCCGGCAGCCCTGATCGGCTTCACGCTGAATATCGGCGCCTACAGCTCCGAGATCATCCGTGCCGTCATTTCATCGGTTCCGAAGGGACAGTGGGAGGCGGCCTATTCGATCGGCATGAGCTGGCGGCAGGCGATGATCCGGACGATCCTGCCCCAGGCCGCCCGCGTCGCGGTCCCGCCCTTGTCGAATACCTTCATTTCGCTGGTGAAAGACACGTCGCTCGCCGCAGCGATCACGGTGCCGGAACTGTTCCAGGCCGCACAGCGTGTCGTCGCCACCACCTACGAGCCGCTCATTCTCTATATCGAGGCTGCCCTGATCTACCTTGCACTGAGCTCGGTCCTATCGACGCTGCAAGTGCGACTGGAGCGACGCTTCGCCCGGTATGGTGGCATGATGGAGGCCAACGCATGATCGAGCTTACCAACATCGAGAAGCGTTTCGGCGACATAGTCGTCCTCAAGGATATCAATATCACCATCCCGGAGGGCAGCGTGACTGCGCTAGTCGGCCCTTCCGGCGGCGGCAAGAGCACACTGCTGCGGTGCATCAACCTGCTGGAAATCCCGACCTCGGGCGCAATCCGCCTCGGCGGGGAGACGCTGACCTTCGCACCGGGCAAAAAAACCAGCTGGCAGGCGATCCAGAAAATCCGCCGCCAGACCGGCATGGTCTTCCAGAATTTCCAGCTCTTTCCGCATCAGACTGCCATTGAAAACGTCATGGAAAGCCTGGTCACAGTGCTGAAATGGCCACGTGACAAAGCGCGTGCCAGCGCTATGGATCTTCTGAAGAAGGTCGGTATGGAGCACAAGGCAGATGCGTGGCCCGCGACCCTGTCCGGCGGCCAGCAGCAGCGGATAGCAATCGCCCGGGCGCTCGCTCCGTCGCCCCGCGTCCTGCTTTGCGACGAACCGACATCGGCGCTAGATCCGGAACTTGCCGCCGAGGTTGTCGATGTCCTGAGCAAGCTTGCGTCTGAGGGGACGACCATGGTGATGGCGACGCACGACCTCCGGCTGGCGTCGAAGATCGCCAACAACGTGGTGTTTCTGGAGGCCGGCAGCGTCGTCGAGACCGGCGATGCAAGGCTCCTGTTCACTGCGCCACAGCGCGACCGCACCAGGCAGTTCATCTCGACCATCAATGCCGCCAACACCTACGATATCTGAGCGCGGCGGTCTGGCGGTTTACCAGAGGACATTCCCGACCGGTCGGATCGGCTTCGTGGCATTGCCTCCGCCGACCAGCTGCTCGAGGTCGATCTGTATTGTCCGGCAAAGCGAGGTCAGGGGCACGTCGTGGGCACGGTTTTCGAACGGATCCTGCAGATCGGAGCCGATGCGATCCATGGCCAGCAGCATGAAACCTACGATGGTCGATGCAAGCGGTGTGTAGATCGTCAGGCTATCGACAAGACCGATCGGCAGCAGAATGCAGAAAATGTGCACGAATAGCGTCGGGTAGTAGCCATATTCACGCGGCAGAGGGGTATTCTTGATCCGCTCCATTCCGCCCTGGGCATTGCTCATGTCGACGATGACGCTTTCGATCTGGATACTGCGCATCGAATCGATCCAGCCTTGCTGGCGTGCCTCGGCCAGTAGCGCGGCAGTCTCGTTGAGGATTGCGTTCGGCACATTCGTCACCCCCTTCAACGACTCGAGTTCGTTGTCGCAGAGGAAGGCTCGGATCTCCTCCTCGTTCGGCTGCCGACGCAGATGACAGCGCAGCGCGTTCACATAGGCGATCTGGCGTCGAACGAGGTCGTGGCGCAGATCGAAGCTTTCACCGTTTTTGTCGATCAGGTGGAACACCTCTCGCCCGTAGGAGCGCGACGCGTTCACCATCGCCCCCCAAAGCGTCCGCGCCTCCCACCAGCGATTATAGGCGTTGTTGTTCCGGAAACCCAGAAACAGGGCCAGTGCCGATCCGAGCAGGCTCATCGGCAGCGCTGGCAGATCCAGCCACGGGTGGGGAAGATAGACATAGGCCAGAGTGACGGCGATATCCCAGAGGAAGAGCAGGGCAAGAGGCCAGCCGATATAGCCGAGCATCCGGTGTAGACGAGCTGACTGGGGCAAAACCATGCAGCGGTTCCCGTTGTGAAAATCGAAGCGACGTCAAATCAGATAGTGTGCGTTGCAGCATTTTGCGAATGAAACACGGCTGCTTTTTGACTGCAGCCCGCGCGAGAAATGCCGCCGAGCTGCTCGCGCGCGTGTCGAACAGCGCGCGATGGCGTCAGGGAATTGTCTGGAGATCGGTGTGACGAAACTCGTCATGAGTCGCGAGCATCGGCACTTGGTAATATTTGGCGCATGCATAATGGAGGCAATCGCCAGGGTTTAGTCCGTTGCGACCGCTACCGTATTTGTCGGCCGCCATCGTTGATAGGGTCGTGGCGCTCTTGCCGGGCGGCAGGTCGTATAATTCGATGCCGCGCGCCTCCAGGAATTCCATCAAGAATGGCTCGATGTCAGCAATCGACCGGTCGAACTTATCGGGCCTTGCCAAGGCCATTGCTGCTTCGAGGACAGCGACGGCGGATGTGATCCGCGTCTTTGCGGACAAAAAAGGGCATCTCCGACACGCTTCGCTTCAGGTTCGTCAGATGCAAGAGCAATGATGGCGCACGCGTCAACGTACATTATTTCCCGTCCCACATCTCGTCAAAAACCGACCTGGGAAGAGGCTCCTTGCCCCGGGCGGACAAGACGAGGCCGTGCTTGGCGCGCAGCCGCGCAGCCGTTTCCGTGCTCTCCAGATCAAGGCGTCGCTCCAGCGCTTCCTTCATGGCGATGACGATGGCATCCGTGATGCTCACACCGGCGACACTTGCGAACTTGCGGGTCAGAGCATCGGCCTGCGGGTTGTTGACGTTGATGGCCATCGGTATCTCCCTGTAGATCCTCACATCAGAAGATATAGATTTTCCTATCGACATACCATGCGCCGCCACGCCTGACGACAGCTGATAGAGCCATCAACCCTCCCATCCGGTTGCGTTCCGATTTGGCGGAATTTGTATTCGTGCGGACTGCTCCTATCTATCAATCATCATCAAGGAGGCAGTTGACTATGTTCGATGCGAAGAAACTTCTCGACCAGTTCCTGACGTCGCAGGTTCCCGGGCTCGGAGGGACAGTGCGGGACCGGGCGGGAGATGCGATCGGCAAAGCCCGGGAAAACCCGATGGCAACAAGCGCGATCCTCGGCATGTTGCTTGGCACCAAGACCGGGCGCAGCATCGCTGGAAATACGCTTGCTGTCGGCGGCCTTGCCGCCATCGCAGGGCTTGGCTACCAGGCCTATAAGAATTACCAGTCGGGCTCTGCGCCTGTAACATCGCCACAGGTTTCCTCGCAGGGACAACAGGCCGTGCTGCCGCCGCCGGATAATTCCCCCTTCGCACCGTCTTCGCCTGCCAACAGCAACGAGTTCGTGCTGGTGCTTATCCGCGCAATGATTGCCGCTGCCAAGGCCGATGGCCATGTAGACGATGACGAGCGGGCGCTGATCATGGACAAGATTGCAGCGGCCGACGTGACCGGCGAGGCTGCCAATTTCATCCAGCGAGAATTGACCGTGCCAACTGACCTCGACGCCCTGATCGCAGCGGCCGTCAGCGAGGAACAGAAGGTCGAACTCTACACAGCCTCGAGGCTGACGATCGAGCCGGATACTCGCGCAGAGCGAGGCTATCTGGATCTTCTCGCAGGACGCCTTGGCCTTGCCGACGGTCTCGTCGATCACATCGAGGCAATGGTGGCGCAGACGAAGAACGCTGCCCCACAATAACAATCGTGCGAAATTGGCATTCACGCTTTGGTGACGGCGGCAGCCCCTGACTGCCGCTTTCATGCCGGAATTTCCATTATAAATTCGCTGGAATGCGTACAAGGCGGCGCTCGAGCGGCATCTTCAGCCGATTTCCAGGCCAGCCTTCGGACTATAGGGGTAACGACGTTTGAGAAACGCCATACGCTTTGCTCATCCCCTCGGTTGCCAAAAGTCTAAAATTGTTCCACCAACGCTAAGCATCGAGACTCGGCATTACGAATTGGATCAAAGCTGAATGCGTAGACTTTCTGGTTTCCTCGGCATCTTTCTGGCGCTTTCATCTTCGGCTTATGCTCTGGAAATGGGACCGCTGCCCGTATTGGCGCCACTACCGCAACAGGGACAGGCTGCACATCTCAGCGCCCAGTTCCTCACGCGCTTCAGCTACAAACCGGTTCCGCTCGACGACGCTTTGTCGGTGAAGATCATGGACAGGTTCATCAAGTCGCTGGATCCGGACCGGATGCTGTTCCTGCAGGCCGACATCGACAAGTTCAAGGCTCAGGACGCCAAGCTGGACGATGCCGTCAACAAGGAAGACTTGCAGATCCCTTTCTCGATGTTCAATCTCTACGAGCAGCGTGTCGTCGACCGTATGAATTATGCGCGCGACTTGCTGAAGACGAGCTTCGATTTCAACAAGGACGAGAGCTATTCCTTCCTGCGCGAAGATGCGCCCTGGCCGAAGTCGGAAGCCGAGATCGATGACCTTTGGCGCAAGCGCGTCAAAGGGGATTGGCTGCGCCTGAAACTTGCAGGCAAGGACGACGCGGCCATTCGCGATACCCTCGACAAGCGCTATGAAAATTCGCTGGAGCGGGCCTACAAATACAAGAGCGAAGACGTGTTCCAGTCGTTCATGGATGCCTACACGACGTCCATCGACCCGCACACGGACTATTTCGGCGCCACCGCATCGGCTGAATTCGATATCTCGATGAAGCTGTCGCTGGTCGGCATCGGCGCAGTGCTGCAGGAACGCGACGATTACACCACGATCCGCGAGCTCGTTCCGGGTGGCCCGGCGCAGGTGTCGGGCAAGCTTGCCGTCGGCGACCGCATTATCGGCGTTGGCCAGGGCGCCGATGGTCCGGTGAAGGAAGTGGTCGGCACTCGCCTCGACGAGATCGTCCAGATGATCCGCGGCGCCAAGGACTCCATCGTTCGCCTCGATATCCTGCCGGCGGAAGCAGGCGCCGATGGCGCCCATCACATCGTCAACCTGACGCGCGACAAGATCAGCCTCGAAAAGCAGGCCGCCAAGAAAACGCTGCTCTCCATCAAGGACGGCGATGCGACGCGCAAGATTGGCGTGATCACGCTACCGGCCTTCTACGAGGACTTCGACGCTCGCCGCAAGGGTGACAAGGATTACCGTAGCGCCAGCCGTGATGTGGCCAAGCTCATCGACGAATTGAAAGAGGACAAGGCCGACGGCGTTCTCATCGACCTGCGCAACAATGGCGGCGGGTCGCTCGCCGAAGCGATCGATCTCACCGGTCTGTTTACGGGCAAGGGTCCCGTCGTCCAACAGCGCGATGCTGGCGGCAAGGTTGCCATCGAGGGCGACGACCGCTCGCCAGCTGCCTGGACAGGTCCGGTCGGCGTTCTCATTAACCGCGGCTCTGCATCGGCATCCGAGATTTTCGCGGCCGCAATCCAGGACTATGGCCGCGGTGTCATCATCGGCGAACCGAGCTTTGGCAAGGGCACCGTGCAGACGGTCGTCAACCTTGACCAGGTCGCCCACAACGCCAAACCGAAGTTCGGCGAACTTAAAATGACGATAGCGCAGTTCTTCCGCATCAATGGCGGCACCACCCAACTGCGCGGCGTAACACCAGATATCGGGCTGCCGAGCCTGTCGGACCCGAAGACCTTTGGCGAGGCCAGCTACGACAATGCTCTTCCATGGACGCAGATCAAGCCGGCAAACTACAAGCCGGAAGGCGATGTGGCGGCAAAGATACCGCAGCTGCAGAGCCGCCACGACGCACGCGTTGCCAACGATCCGGATTTCAAGCGTCTGGTCGGAGACATCGCCGAGTTGAAGGCGCAGCGCGAGAAGGGCATCGTTTCCCTCAACGAGGCAGAGCGTCGCAAGGAACTGGCAGCCCAGGCTACCCGTGACAAATCACGCGAGAAGATAAACGATGGCGTCGACCCCGGGGAAGACGATGGCCTGCAGGCGAACGAACGCAGCCTGAGCGCCGATATCGCTATCGAAACCGCCCGCAAGAACGCCAAGGATGTCCTCTTGAACGAGGCGGCATCCATCATGGCCGACGACGCCGGCATTCAGGCGGCGACCTCGAAGTAAAACGAAGAAGGCCACCGGCGATCGACATTGCCAGTGGCCCAAAAACTGTCGGAGACGACAGGACAGCAAAATTCAAAAAAGGATCAGCGTTGGTCTGTTTTCGACCGCAGCGGAAACATATCTTCGCCGTAGCGATGAAGACGCGTGTGATGTCTGCGGCAAAGCCAACGAACCCTCAGGGGTTCGTCATACTCGTCGTGATGGGCGTCGACGGCGTCGTGACCACAGACTTCACAGCCGAGCTTTTCGAGATCGCCGGCGACAATGGCACGCTGCACGGCAAGATGAGCATTGTACTTCATCGGGTTGGCACGGCGCCAATCTGCCTGCCTAGTTTGACTTTCGATCATTCTCGCGTTCCGATTGACGTCGTCGCCTGCGTTGGACTGATGCCCCAACGTTTGCCATAAAACGACGTCGTTAGCCAGCCACGATCCAAATCTGCAATTGCGATGCCCGGAACGAAGACCGCTATTCCGGTTTCGGATAGATCGAGCCGTTATAATCCTCGATGTAGGTTTCCGAAATTCCCGCAACGCTGTCGAAGCGGACCTTGAGCGCGCCATCGGTAAAGTCGAGTATCGTGACACCGAGGTTTGCCGCGCCCGGCTGTGACGGCATCGACGCATCGCGTGACAGGAAGCTCGTCGCCGCTGCCCAGATCTGGCGAGGACCATCGGCGCCGGGAAGATCGAGGGTCCGGTGGATATGGGCGCTGACGATGGCAGCCGTTCCGGTGCTCTCCACCAGCATCCGCAACCGATGCCGCGCCGCAGTCGGGATGGCCCAGTAGGGTCGATCGGCTTCGTCCCAGCTTTCCAGAAACAGCGGCATGTGGGTGAGCAAGACAGGGACGCGCTCGCCCCGTCCGCCAAACGCCTCGTCAAGCCAATGCCACTGCTCGGCTTCTTGCGGCAATCCTGTCGCTATAACCTGGCTGTCGATGCCGATCAGCCGCCATCCCGGAATATCGTCGCAAATCCAGCGGTCTGCGCCGAGATGCCGGTTCCAGCGCACCATCCTTTCGTGGCTTGCCGGCTGGCGGCTGGCGCGCGAGATATCGCCAACGTCGTGGTTGCCGGGCAGCACGAGAACCGGCCGGCGGAGTGTGTCGAGCGATTGTCGCGCGAAAACGATGTCCGCTTCAAGATTAGCGCCATCGAGCGTCAGGTCTCCCAGCACAATCGTGAATGCCACATCGAGATCGTTGACGTGCGCTACCGCTGCATTCCAGTTAGCAACAAAATCATCGGTCTTCGCGCCGATATGGGGATCTGCGAGGATCGCAATCTGCATGATGGCCTCTCTGGTTCTGTCCGGTGGCGCACGGTTTGTCGGCCCTCCGACGCAAGGGCCGCATTCCCGTAACGGATCGACGCGACAGTCCGGTGACAGCTTCCCGCCAGAAGGCGCACGCAGAAAGCGAATATATTTCAATTAGATACCTTGGCGCGATATGACCCGTCACGCTTTTGAAACTTCTTAAATCTGTCAATTGCCTGTCACTGACGATCCCTATTGGCAAATCGCCACAAGCTTTTGACGGCTCTCCCAAATGGCCATCAGGCGATATGCAACCCGAAGGATTTTTCGATGAACTCGTTTCACATCAATCGCAGGACTTTACTGCAGGCGGGCTCGGCGGCGCTCGGCGCATCGCTGCTCAACCTCGGCCCGCTGCGTGCCGAGGCTGCGACCACCATGCCGGAAGCTCTCGTCGCTGCCGCCAAGAAAGAAGGCGCGCTGAACGTCGTGGCCCTGTCGCCGAATTGGGTCTTCGGCAAGATGATGACCGACTTCTCCAAGCTCTACGGGATCGAGGTGAATGCCGCCAACCCGGAGGGTTCGTCGGCCGAAGAACTGCAGGCCGTTCGCAGCCTGAAGGGCCAGGATCGCGGTCCGGACACGCTCGATCTGGCGCCGTCCTTCGCGCTGCAGGCCGTCACCGACAACCTGCTGCAGCCCTACAAGGTCGCGACCTGGAACGATATTCCCTCGGAGGTCAAAAACCCCGATGGCCTCTGGCAGGGCTGCTATTACGGCATCATCTCATTCGCCGTGAACAAGAGCGTCGTCAAGACCGTGCCGCGTAGCTGGGCTGACCTCCTGAAGCCGGAATACAAGGGCATGGTGTCGATGGGCGGCAGTCCCGTGCGGGCCGGCGATTCCTTCGCAGCCGTGATGGCGGCAGCTCTTGCAAACGGTGGCAGCTTCGACAACATCGCACCCGGCGTGGAGTTTTTTGGCAAGCTTGCAGCAGCCGGCAACTACAATCCGATGCAGAGCGACAAGGGTACCATGATGAGCGGCCAGACGCCGATAGCGCTGCGCTGGGACTACCTCAACCTGACGATTCGCGACGACGAGGCCGGCAAGGTCGATTTCGAAGTCGTCGTTCCCAATGATGGCGCCCCGTTCGGCAACTATTATTGCGAGGCGATCAGTGCCTATGCGCCGCACCCGAACGCCGCCAAGCTGTGGCAGGAATATCTGTACAGCGATGAAGGACAGCTCGGCTTTCTTGCCGGCTACGCCCATCCGATCCGCTTTGCCAAGATGCTCGACGCCGGCGTCCTGCCTGCCGCGCTGCTGGCCAAGTTGCCATCTCCGGAGGCCTACAAGAGTGTGCGTTTTGCAAGCCAGGCGCAGATCGATGCCGCGAAGAAGGTAGTCGCCGACCTGTGGCCCAAGACCGTCAAGACAAACTAAGCCCAGCATGGTGCAGCCCTTCGACCCCCCGAGGAGACGGTCCCGCTCCGGGTACTTCCTTGGCTCGATGCTCAGGCAGTGGGGCCTGCCGGTACTGCTGGTGGCACCGTTCCTGCTGTTCTCACTGGCATTCATGGTGGCGCCCGCGCTCATGCTTGTCGTGCAGTCGGTCAGCACCCGCACCGGCTTCACGCTGGAATACATTGTGGCTTTGGGTGGCGAGACATTCCGTCTTGCCACCTACAATTCGATCGTGCTCTCCGTTGCGTCAGCAGCGGTCGGCGTCACCTGTGGCGGCGCCATTGCGGCAACCGTCGTTCATCGTGATGCGCACCCGGCACTCGGTTCTATCGCCTCGAGTTTCAGCGCAGTCGCGGCAAACTTTGCCGGCGTGCCGCTCGCCTTCGCATTCATTTCCAGCCTCGGCATGTTCGGCCTTCTCACCCGGGCGCTGAAGCTCGTAGGCATCGATATCTATGCCGCCGGCTTCAGCTTGTTCTCGCTGACCGGATTGACGATCGTCTATGCCTATTTCCAGATCCCGCTGATGATCATCATCATCGTACCGGCCTTGAAAGCCCTTCGCCGCGAATGGGCGGAAGCGGCAGAAAGCCTTGGCGCAACGCCTTGGCAATATGGGCGACTGGTCGTCCTGCCAATCCTCGCTCCGTCGCTGATATCGGCATTCATCCTGCTGTTTGGGTCAGCCTTCTCCGGCTATGCCACCGCCTATGCCTTGACCTCCGGCAATCTCGTGCTGCTGACCACGGAAATCGGAAATGTGCTGTCCGGTGATGTCATGAACTCGCCCCAGACCGGAGCGGCGCTCTCCGTTGCCATGATTGCGACGATGGCGGTGGTCGTTGCCACGAGCAACCTGCTGATGCGCCGCGCCCGGCGTCGGGGAATGTGAGATGAACGCCGGTAAGATGCTGCGTTGGCTGATCCTCGGTCTCGCGGCGACATATTTCGTGCTGCCATTGGCGATGACTGCAATCTTCAGCCTTTGGGAAGGCGGCGCCGCCTACGGGCTGTCCTCCTATGCCGCCGTCTTCAGCCACAAGGCCCTGCTGCGACCCCTGGTCCTGTCGCTGGAACTGGGGGCGGCAACGATAGCGGCGATCTACGTCATCCTCGCACCCGCAGTCATCGCCGCACATCTCTACATGCCGCGCATGCGTGCGGTCATCGAGTTCGTCGCGATCCTGCCCTTCGTGGTGCCGGCGATAGCCCTTGTCGGTGGTCTTTCGATGCTCGTCAAAGGCCCGATGTGGCTGATCGGATCGCCGTTCTATCTCGTCATCCCCTATTTCTTCGTGGCGTTGCCCTTCGCGTTCCGGGCACTCGATGTCGGCCTTGCGGCGCTCGATATCCGCACCTTGAAGGAAGCCGCGGAAAGCCTTGGGGCAGGAGGGCTGACGACGATCCGGCTGGTCGTTGTTCCCGGCATCCGCGCGGCAGCCGTCAACTGTGCGCTGCTGACATTCACCGTCGTCATCGGAGAATTCACGGTCTCCAACATCCTGCTGTTTCCGACCTTGCCGGTGGCAATCAATGAGGTCGGCAAAAGCTCTCCGACGCAGGCCGCCGCCCTGTCGATGATCAGCTTCTTCCTCACCTGGCTGGCGATGCTGGTCATGATGGTATTTGGCCGGAAAACATGAGTTTCGGGTCAGCGCCAACAGTCGCGCGCAGTGAAAACGCTTAGAGACGCACCATCCGTCGCTATGCCAGGGCGGAACAGATAAGCGCGCAAGGGGTTATTGGAGGAGCTGATGTCAGTCGGCCAAACCGGCGAAATGCCACTTTGTGAATGGAAATCAGATATGCAAATTCCTCAGCACACCGTCATTGCCGTCGCCGACGGCGAAAAGCTCAACCTCTTCCAGAACGAGGGTGATGCTGCCAACGTCAAGCTGAAGGCCATGCCCGACGAGGCAGTTGATAGTTCCAAAATCGGCTCCGGCAGCCGCCATTCGAGCAGCTCCGCCAATCCGGATGACAGCCAACAGGATGAAGATGGTTTCGGTGCCGGTGTAGCCGATCTTTTGAACAAGAAGGTGCTGGCGGGGAAGATCAAAAACCTCGTCGTGATAGCGGCGCCCCGGACACTTGGCGAATTGCGCAAAGGCTACCACAAGACTGTATCCGACGTGCTCATCGGCGAACTCGCCAAGGACCTCACAGGTCATTCCATGCAGGACATCGAAAAGGCCCTGGCTGCTGCTTAACAGCAGCAGAACGAATGTTTGAGTTGCACCGGCCCCTTGCGGCCGGTGTATTTTTTTGTGCATACCGCGCCGCCACCGAGATTCGCGTAAAGCCTAGAGAGTCGGGCTTCTCCTTTTCGTGGACGCGAATTTGTCAAGACCCACATGACTCCGCTGCGTGGCGCAGGGACAGCTTTCCATTCAGCTAATGTCTATCGCCACCCGGACCGTCAGATGTTGCCCCGACGATATGCTCGCGTCGGCATCGACCTCAACGGGAGCGGGCGTTGCCACTTGCGCGACTGTATCGCGGCATAAAGACACAACTTCATCGGCGCAGATTATAACAAAGGTCACCGTTTCTAAAGGACTGTTTTGTATGTGTTGGCCTCGTTCTTTGCTGGTAAATTCCACATGCCCTTATTATTCAAGAAGAAGACACTGGATCTGCGGCCACTGTCTTTGATCACCATGGCACTGTTATTTGTAGCCTTCACACTGTGGAGCCAGTCGGATAGTTGGTCGACGTTGTTGTCCTCCACCGAAGTTCGACTGGTGGAAACAGCGCATTCCATCGCAACCCACACCGACGATGTTTATGCGTTGGCCAAGATGCCACTCGAAGAACTGGTCGTTGGCGCTGAAAAATCTTTGTCGGATGGGACGGGGATGGTCGCTGTTGTCGAGGAAATGCACCGAATTGCCGCAAGTACGAGCCTTTTCAGGAGCGTCGCCTATGCCGATGCCTCCGGAAAGCTGATCGAGTCGACGTTGAATACCAATTCGGCAGGTACAGACGTCGCGTACCGCGAGTACTTCCAATTTCATCAGTTCAATCCCGACCGGAATGCGCGCCTTGGTCTCCCGTCCAAAAGCCAGTCGGATGGACGATGGTTCCTGCCCATAACCCAAAGAATAGACCGCCCCGACGGAAGTTTCGGCGGGGTCATGGTTGCAACGATCGATCTCGATCACTTTTTCTCGTTCATGCAGGGCTTCAACCTCGGGGACGACAGCTCGTTCGCTTTGATGCGGGGCGACGGGAAAATAATCGTGAGATTGCCTGTGGATCCAAACGCCATGGGAGCCAGTATCGCTTCAACGCCATTCTACCGCGAGCACTCGTCGAAAGAAGAGCAAGGAGTTTACAGGTATGTCTCGCCATTCGACGGCACAGATCGCATCGGGGGCTTCTACAAAAGTAAACAGACGGGCGTAACCGTACTGGCGGCGCGGTCGAAATCCGTCTTGTTTAAGAGTTGGGTTCGTTACTCCCAGTATCCGTGGCTCTGTCTGTTGTTAACAGCGTTGGCCGCAGCAGCGATCGCTATCAGATGGCTCAGGCAGCGACGGCAGAGTGAAATTGTCGAGCAAAAGATCGCGGCTCGCGAAGCGGAGTTTCGCGTCATTGCCGATGCGTCTGCCGATGTCATCCAGAAGATAGATATGAATGGAAGCCGACAGTATGTATCGCGAGCCGCAGAAAAAGTGTTCGGCCAGCACCCCTCAGGATCTGATCGGGAGCAGCATTTACAACTTGGCGGACGCTGAGGAAGCAAAGGTGTGGCAGGACGCACTGGCGAAACTACACGAGGGGATGTCGAACCAGACGGTGCTTTCCAGCAGGAGGCGTCCCGACGAGGATGTCATATGGCTTGAAAGCGTTATTTCTTCCGTTCCACTGTCGACCGGCGGCATGAGCGATGGCTACGTCGTGGTCACTCGCGATGTCACCCAGCAAGAAGTCGCAAAAAGGGAACTTGGTGTCCTCGCCATCACGGACGAATTGACCGGGCTATTCAACAAGCGGTACTTCGCGAGCGCGCTGAAGAAATTGAGCAACAAGCGCCAGCAGAGAATGAATTCGCTTATAATGATCGACCTCGATCTTTTTAAGAAATTCAACGATACCTACGGCCATCTCCAAGGCGACAAGTGCTTACGCGACGTGGCAGCCACCATAAGGGAAATCTTGGTTGGACGCGATGCCATCGCAGCACGGGTAGGGGGCGAAGAAATTGCCGTCCTGATGCCTGGTGCCGACGCCGAAGATGCAGGCCGGATTGCCGAAAATATCCGCCAGGGAATTCTGGCGCTCGAAATTCCACACGAGCCGAACGCGCCCTATGGATATGTTACCGTAAGCTTGGGCCACGCCACTGAGCTGCTTTGGCGAGCCGGATCGGAGGACGAGGTTATGGTGGCTGCCGATCAAGCACTTTACGAAGCGAAACGAACGGGTCGCAACAAGAGCGTAGCTTCTTTCGGACCCGTCGAACCAAAGATCCCCGCGATGACCAATTCGCTGGCGGCTGCGCCGTAAGTTTGCACGAGATCTGCTATCGGACCTCTGTTTCGCACCTGCCGGGGAGCCGTTCCGGGGGACAAGCGTGTTGTTCGAGCGGCCGCGATGCAGCCGCCGCTCTTGAAATCTTACTCATCAAGCCGCTCCCAACCAACTAGCCAAGGCACCGCTTCATGCGTCGTTCAGTTGACCACTTCGAGCTTTACAGTGACGGATCCGGGGCGGTCGAAGATCGCAACATCGCCCGTCACCTGCCCAAGGATGATGATGCCGGGGGTGGGTACGCGGCCTGTCCGATAGTAGATCACGAAATGATCGGCATTCCACAGGCCGAGCGTGCCGACCGAGAAATCTCGCTGCCGTGTGAGCTTAGGCAGCGCGGAGGGCAGGTCTCCCGTCTTCTCCTGGCGGAGATGGTCGGACATCTCGATCGTCAGTGGTAGCATCCGGGCCAAGGATCTGGCGGCTTGATTGTCGGCGAGGGTGGCGGTAACTTCGCCCCACGCGCAGGAAATTCGGATGCTTTGTTGAGCCATGGCCGGTCCCGCCAACCCCAGTGCGACGACAGCAGATGCCAATATTGTCTTGGGCACGTGTTCGTCTCCGTTTCGCTTTTGCTTCGAGCGCTCGGATTGGACACCCGCCCGCCGTCATCGGTTTCGGCTCTACTCTCCGGCGCCCTTGCCGTAGTCCTCGTCGGACACCTTCTCCATCCAGGTTACCGAGCTTCCATCAAGCGCCTCGGCCACGGCGAAATGCGCCATTGGCTCACTGCTGGAAGCGCCATGCCAGTGCCGGATCAAAGGTGGTATCCAGACCACGTCTCCCGGGCCGACATGCTGAACTGGCTCACCCTCTTTCTGGACCCAGCCGCGTCCGCTGACGATGAACAGGGTTTGCCCGAGAGGATGTGTGTGCCATGCCGTGCGAGCACCAGCCGAGAAGGAGACGATGGCCCCGCCAATGCGCGCAGGAGCGTCGGCTTGATAGCGGCCCGAGATCTGGACGCTGCCTGTGAAATACGCATCTGGAGCTGCCGCAGCACCGGTGCCGGCGGGAGTGACGGTAAGGTTTGCCTGAGGAGCGCTCACCTGATTTCCTTTCCTGTTTTCGAAAACCTGTTTGAGGACAGGTACGGCGGACATGGCTCTCGGCCAGCCGGCGTAGAAGGCGACCTGCGTCAGCACCTCGGAAGCTTCTGACGACGTCAAGCCGTTATCCATGGCGCGGTTGGCATGAAACGGCAATTTTTCCGGCTGACCAACTGCGATCAAGGCGGCCATCGTCACTAGGCTCCGGTCCCGCGCGACAAGATCTGGTCGCTTCCACAGATCGTCGAACAGCACGCGGTTGGTGAATTCGGCCAGTGCCGCCGCTGTCGGTGCAACTGTGGTATTAACCGCCGTGCTCCGAGCAGCCTCGGATGCCGGGTCGAATTCGATCCGCGAGGCATCGCTATTCGTGACCGGACCGATTTCCCGTTCATCGAATGCCTTCTTTGTCTCCATCACGGCGGAGATGGCATTGGGCCAGCCCGTATAAAACGCAAGATGCGTGATGAGTTCACCGATCTCGGCGGGCTTCACACCATTGTCCAACGCTCGGCTGACATGCGCGGCAATCTGCCCAGTTTTTCCCGTTGCGACTATCGCCGAGAGGTTGACGAGGCTGCGGTCGCGAGGCATAAGTTCGGTCCGCTCCCACACTTCGCCGAAAAGGACATCATCGGTGAAATGGCCAAGCCCAGGCGCGACGGCATAGACGGCTGATGGCGCGACGCGGCGCTCTTCCTGCGCGTCCACACTTGTTGCGGCGAGAGCGGAGATGGCAATGCTTGCGGCAATGTTCTTCATCTTGATATCCTTAAATTTCATGTCAGGGACAGCGAGGTCATGTTGAAAGCATCGCACATCGGATAATCTTAGACGCACCAAACGTAGGGCGGCGACAGCGCAAACCTGCGCTGCCGTACGCGGCCTTGACGTCGCAGCTTTGGCTACGCCAGATGCTGCCCGAAAAACGCAGCGATCCGGTCGAACGGGATCTTGTCCATGCGGTCGTAGAGATCCGTGTGCCTGGCGTTCGGGATGATCATCAGTTCCTTCGGCTCCGCTGCGGCGGCAAAGGCTGTTTCGCTGAAGTACCGCGAGTGGGCGTTCTCGCCATGGACGAGCAGGAGCGGGCGAGGGGAGATCTCGGCAATATAGGTCATGATCGGCATGTTCATGAAGGACAGCGGCGTCGTCTGTGTCCAGGCATTGCCGGAGTTGACAGCGCGCGGATGATAGCCGCGGGGCGTCATGTAGTAGTCGTGGTAATCGACCAAAAACTGAGCCTCGCCGCCCTTGAGTTCATTGTAGCGCGGCTGGTAAGCCGGCGTCTTCTTTTCCGCGTCCGCCCAGCGCTGTCGGCTCATCTGCTCAAGCGCCTGCGTCCGCTGTTCCGGGGTGACGCTGTCGTTGTAGCCCTTCGACATGACGCGGGTCATGTCATACATCGTGGTCGCAACGACAGCCTTGACGCGCTTGTCCATTGCGACGGCATTCAGAGCCATGCCGCCCCAGCCGCAGATACCGATAACGCCGATCCGCTCACGATCGATGGAGGGCTGCAGCCCCAGGTAATCGACCGCAGCGCTGAAGTCTTCGGTGTTGATGTCCGGTGAAGCGACGTTGCGGGGTTCGCCGCCACTTTCGCCGGTATAGGAAGGGTCAAATGCCAAGGCCGCAAAGCCGCGTTGGGCCATGGTCTGAGCGTACAACCCCGAAGATTGCTCCTTGACGGCACCGAAGGGGCCACCGATGGCAAGAGCTGGCAATGGTTGGCTGCCGCGGTTCTTCGGGAGGTAGAGATCGGCGACGATGGTGATACCGTAGCGGTTTTTGAACGACACCTTCTGGTGATCGACATTGTCGCTCTTGGGAAACACCTTGTCCCAGGACGAGGTCTGCGCGAGAGCCTGTGTTGCCGTCACAGCGGGGATCATGCTCATTGCCGCGACGGCGAGGCCTGCTCCCTTCATCAGACTGCGCTTGCTGGCGTTGACGGTGTCGTTGTTATCGATGTGCTTGCTCATCCTGCGATCCTTTTGACATTGAGGTTGTGATACGGTGGACGCCCGGGCGAAGCCGGAAACTGCGGGTCAGAGCGTCCTGGACGTCCGATTAGAAAAACTGCCCTGCTCATGATGGCGTCCTGGACGCACGCCATGCGGCGAAGGCCGCGAAAGAAGAACCGCACAGAAGGGCGGCGCTGAGCACGAAGGTCGACTGCCAACCGGCAGCGTCGAACAGAAGCCCACCCACAGATGCTCCGGCAGTGATGGCGAACTGGATGACCGCGACCTGAAGACCGCCTCCTGCCTCTGCGTCATCGGCGAGGATCCGGCTCAGCCACGTGCCCCAGCCAACCGGCGCTGCAGTTCCGAGAAAGCCCCAGCAGACAAGGGAGATGAAGACGGGAACCTGCTTGTCACCGACGGCGATCGTCGCCAGAGCGATACAGGCCATGAGAGCCGGGATGACGATCAGTATGCTGAACAGACGATGGTTCAGCAGTCGACCCACGACCCACGTTCCCACGGCTCCCGCCAGTCCCATCAGGAGGAGGGCGAGCGAGAGGGTTTCGATGCCAAGATGAGTTACTTGCTCCAGGAACGGTCGCAGATAGGTGAAGAGGGCGAACTGGCCCATGAACAGAAGCAGGATAGCGGCCATGCCCAGTGCCACCGGCGGACGCCGCAGCAATCGGAACACGTTCAAGGTTGCTCGGTCCCGGCGGGGTGGAAGCGTCGGCAGGGTGATCCACTGCCAGACGAGCGCGAGAAACCCGACAGGGACGACAAGGAAGAAGGCGCCGCGCCAACCGACATAGGCTCCAAGGAGACTTCCCAAGGGTGCGGAGATGGTCGCCGCGATTGCATTGCCAGCGTTGAGGAGGGCGAGTGCCTTCGGTACCTGATCGTTTGTGACCAAGCGCATCAAGATCGATGTCGACATCGACCAAAATCCGCCGATGGAAATCCCCAGCAGTGCGCGGCCCAGCATCAGGACCGGATAGGACGGCGCCAGCGTGACGACAATTCCGGACAGCATCAGCAGGATCGTCAATGCGAGCACGACCACGCGCCTATCCAGCCGCTGTGTCAGACCTGCAATGAACAGGCTGGTGAACACTGCAAAGATGCCTGAGATCGAGATCGCCTGCCCGGTGTTTCCCTCTGAAACGCCGAGATCGGCAGCGATCGGCGTCAGCAGGCTTACGGGCATGAACTCCGAGGCGATCAGTACAAACACGCACAAGGTCATGGAGAACACTGCGCCCCAGGCTGATCGTCTGCTTTCGATGGTTTCGTTATAGGTCAGCGTCATTGTCGCGATTTCGTTGGAGATTTCGGTTTTGCTTCTGGGGAACAAGGTAGTGCCAACGGACTTTATGAACTATCCGTGCTAATCCACATGGACCTATCGGATCTTGATATGAATGATGGAGTGCCCGATGCAGCGCGAGGACATGAAGGACCTGCTCTGGTTTCTGGAGGTCGCGAAGGAAAAGAGCTTCACCAAGGCGGCGGCAGCGCTTGGAACGTCGCAGCCGACGCTCAGCTACACGATCAAGCAGTTGGAGGCTCGCCTTGGCGTCCGGCTGCTCACGCGAACAACACGCAGCGTAGCGACGACGGAAGCGGGCGAGCGCCTGTTGCAGTCGCTGGCTCCTCGATTTGAGGAGATCGAGGCAGATCTGGCAGCACTTGTCGCCTTCCGGGAGAAGCCCTCCGGCACCGTTCGACTGACGCTATCAGACCATGTCCTGCAGACGACGGTATGGCCGAAATTGAGCCGCGTACTGGCGGACTACCCCGATATCCGAGTGGAACTCTACAGCGATAACGGCATGCGCAACATCGTCGAAGAGCGCTTCGATGCAGGCGTGCGGCTCGGGGAGAGCGTCGACAAGGACATGATTGCGGTGCGCATCGGGCCAGATTGGCGGCTCCGGGCGGTGGCCTCGCCAGACTACTTCGTTAAGCAAGGCATCCCAGTCACGCCCCAGGATCTCGTTCGACACGTCTGCATCAACATGCGCCAGGCAACCTGGGGCGGGTTCTACTTGTGGGACTTCGAGAAAGACGGGCGAGAACTGCGGGTCAGGGTGGAAGGCCAGCTCAGCTTCAATTCGTCGATCGCACAGATCGAAGCGGTCCTTCAAGGGTACGGGATTGCTTACGTTCCAGAAGATATCGTCGAAGAACACGTTGCGGCAGGCAGATTACAAGCCGTTCTGGACGACTGGAGCCAGCCGTTCGCCGGCTACCACCTTTACTATCCAAGCCGACGCCAGATGTCTCCGGCCATGACTGTGATTGTCGACGCACTCCGGCATCGGAACAGGCGTTGAGAAACAGCCTTGGGAGTGGTCAGACGTCCTGCAGACCAAGCCCTATCTCGGCTGCGCCCTTTCGCGTTGTTTGGTTGGCACGCGCATGTTTGACGTTTGAACTGCGTACCTGCGCGAACGCCTTGGTTCGAGATGGCGTGATCGAACTGCCCCACGGAAAGACATCACGGCGACAGCACCCGCAACCTGCGCCTTCGCTTGTCTAAATGACAGCGCGTGAGCCGTACGGCGGCCTTTCGCCGGCTCAGCCATACTAAGCCTCCCTTTAGATTTTTATTCCAAAAAATACGACAGGAGGGACGCAGAGAAGAGACCTTTACCCCCACCATTGGCAAAGGTTTGTTTTAGTTCTCTATCCGATTGATAGACTATCTCCATACAGCAGGTGCGCCGGCTTGTCGGGTAATTGATCTGAGGGAGAGAACACAATGTCGCAGACCAGAGAAGCTCTAAAGTTTGCCTACTGGGTTCCAAACGTCTCTGGCGGTTTGGTCATTTCCAACATCGAACAGCGGACGAGCTGGACGATCGAGTATAATCGCAAGCTCGCGCAGATTGCCGAGGCGAGCGGCTTCGAATATGCCCTGAGCCAGATCCGGTTCACCGCTGGTTACGGTGCTGAATTTCAGCACGAATCCGTTGCTTTCAGCCACTCGCTGCTCGAATCGACAACAACGCTGAAAGTTATTGCAGCGCTTTTGCCAGGGCCATGGAACCCGGCACTTGCCGCCAAGCAGATTGCCACCATCAATCACCTGACCAACGGCCGCGTCGCGGTCAACGTCGTCAGCGGATGGTTCCGCGGCGAATTCCATGCCATCGGCGAGCACTGGCTCGACCATGACGAACGCTATCGCCGGTCGGAGGAATTCATCCGGGCGCTTCGCGGCATCTGGACCGAAGACAACTTCACCTTCAAAGGCGATTTCTACCGCTTCAACGAATACTCCCTGAAGCCGAAGCCGCTCGATCCGCAGCCAGAAATTTTCCAGGGCGGCTCATCGCGTGCTGCGCGCGACATGGCGTCCCGCGTGTCCGACTGGTATTTTACCAATGGCAATACGCCGGAAGAGATTGCCAAGCAGGTCGACGATATCCAGGACAAAGCCAAGGCCAACAATCATTCCGTGCGCGTCGGCGTCAACGCTTTTGCCATCGTCCGCGAAACGGAGGAAGAAGCTAAGGCCGTTCTCGCGGAAATTATCGAAAAGGCAAATCCAGAGGCCGTCAATGCGTTCGGCCATGAGGTCAAGAATGCCGGCAAATCCTCTCCGGAAGGTGAGGGAAACTGGGCAAAATCGAGCTTTGAAGATCTCGTGCAATACAATGACGGCTTCCGGTCAAACCTCATCGGAACACCGCAACAGGTGGCAGAACGCATCGTCGCGTTGAAGCATGC
Organism: Rhizobium tumorigenes; assembly: GCF_003240565.2. Classification (NCBI taxonomy): domain Bacteria; kingdom Pseudomonadati; phylum Pseudomonadota; class Alphaproteobacteria; order Hyphomicrobiales; family Rhizobiaceae; genus Arminella; species Arminella tumorigenes. Next base: position 376,541 of record NZ_CP117258.1, on the reverse strand, counting down.
GGGTGCGGATCTGATCCTTCTCGCATTCCTGCACTTCCAGGAGGAGGTCGAGTACTTCGGAAAGCATGTCCTACCTCTCGTCCGGAAGCTGGAAGAGCGTGAGAGCACGGCTGCTATCGCTGCAGAATAAATAGCTGAAGTACAGAAGGTCGCCATCCGACGACCCCTGGCAACGCTGATCGGCTGGTCGGCGAACAAACTGCTGTGACCCGTGCTGAGACCACCTTTCGCACCTACCGAAGAGCCGCAAATGTACGCAATAACCTATCCGCTGTTCATGGATGCTGCCCCGTCGTTCCGGACGGCAGCCCCCGAACACATCGAGCGAGGCGCGTTTGCGGCCGTTGCGCCAACTGCTCCCCGCACTGGCGAGTTGCAGCTTCATGGCGTCAACCTCTCGTTCGGCGGCGTGACGGCGTTGACGGATATCGATCTGTCAGTCGCAGCGGGCGAGATACGCGCGATCATCGGGCCGAACGGCGCGGGAAAGAGCTCGCTGCTCAACGTCATCAGCGGTGTCTATCGTCCCGATCGCGGTCATGTGCACATCAATGGTGTTGGCTACAAACAGGTGCCGACACAGAGACTAGCTCAGCTAGGTGTCGCCAGAACCTTCCAGAACCTTGCCCTCTTCAAGGGTTTGAGCGTCATCGAGAACGTAACGGCAGGCAGGGCGTTCAAGGTCCGTTCGAACTTCATTGGTCAGATCACCGGGCTGGGTCGCTCGCGGTTGGAAGAGAGGGACAGCCAGGAGCGAGCCGACCGCCTGCTCGAATTCCTGCGTCTTGCCCATGTTCGCAACCGCTTGGTGTCGACATTGCCGTATGGGCTGCAGAAGCGGGTCGAACTGGCGAGGGCGCTGGTCGCGGAACCTCAAATTCTGCTTCTGGACGAGCCAATGGCTGGGATGACCGCTACGGAGAAAGGGGAAATGGCGGGCTTCGTGCGCGCTGCGCGCGACGAATACGGAACGACGATCATTCTGATCGAGCACGACATCGGCGTGGTGATGGATCTGTCCGACCACATTGCCGTGCTCGACTACGGCCGCAAGATTGCCGATGGAAGGCCGGATGCCATTCGCTCTGACCAGCGCGTCATCGATGCCTATCTCGGTGTCGCTCCCGAGAACGAGGAAGGGGAGGGTATTTGATGGCGGACGTCGACTGGCAATTTTTTATCGAAGTACTCATCGGCGGACTTCTCTCCGGCGTAATGTATTCGCTCGTCGCCATCGGTTTCGTACTCATTTACAAGACATCGGGCGTGCTCAACTTCGCGCAAGGCGCCATGCTTTTGTTCGCGGCCCTTACCTTCGTCAGCCTCACCGAACGTGGCATTCCTTTCTGGCTGGCTTTCGTCATCACATTTGCGATCATGGTGCTGCTCGGCCTCGCTATCGAGCGGACTGTCCTTCGACCGCTGACCAACAAGCCACCGATCACGCTGTTCATGGCCACCCTCGGATTGTCCTATGTCATCGAAGGTGCCGCCCAGCTCATCTGGGGCACACAGGTCCATGGCCTGGAACTCGGAATTGATGACGTGCCGCTGGAATTCGGCGGCGTGCTGGTGAGCCAGTTTGACATTTTCGCGGCCGTCGTCGCGGCCGCTATGGTGGCGCTGCTTTCCGTGTTTTTCCGCTATACCCGGATCGGTCTATCGTTTCGTGCCGTTGCTGACGATCAGTTCGCAGCCTTAGCCGTGGGCCTCAAACTTCCATTTATCTGGGCGACCGTCTGGGCGACTGCAGGGCTTATTGCACTGGTTGCCGGCCTTCTGTGGGGCGCGCGGCTGGGCGTGCAGTTTTCGTTGTCCCTGGTGGTCCTGAAGGCTCTGCCGGTCCTCGTTCTCGGCGGCTTTGACTCAATCCTTGGCGCGATCGTCGGTGGTCTCATCATCGGCGCAGCGGAGAAGCTTGCCGAGGTCTACATCGGCGATTATTTCGGCGGCGGTATCGAGAGCTGGTTTGCCTATGTGGTTGCGCTAGCATTTCTGCTAGTCCGCCCCTCTGGTCTGTTTGGCCAGAAGCTTGTCGAGAGGGTCTGACGCATGTCCGCTGTCCTTTCCCAGGCCGATCGCTTGCCGCAGGTTACCACACCGAGGCTTCCGTTGGCAGCGCTGCTGTTGATCGCATACGTGGCGGTGCCCCTGATCGGAAACAACTATCTGCTGGAAGCTATCCTCCTTCCCTTTCTATCGTTGAGCCTGGCAGCACTTGGGTTGAATATCCTGACTGGCTATGCCGGACAGGTATCGCTTGGGAGCGCCGCTTTCATGGCTGCAGGCGCGTTTGCCGCCTATAATGTCAATCTTCGGGTTCCCGGCCTGCCATTGATCGCGACATTTGTCCTTGCAGGGCTGTCGGCGGCAGCGATCGGACTTATATTCGGCCTCCCAAGCCTCCGCCTCAAGGGCTTCTACCTCGCGGTATCGACCCTTGCGGCGCAGTTTTTTGTGCAATGGGCACTCACGAAATTCAGCTGGTTCTCCAACGAATCCGCTTCAGGCGTCATCGATGCGCCGTCGCTGAGCATCGCCGGACTTTCATTCAACGGCGGCATCGGTCGCTACCTGTTCTCGTTGACGACCGTGCTGTTGATAACATGGGCAACGGCGAGGCTGGTGAAGTCTCAGACAGGCCGCAATTTCATCGCCGTGCGCGACAACGAGACCGCCGCGCGGATCATCGGCGTCCCCGTGCTGAAGACCAAACTTCTGGCGTTCTCGATCTCATCCTTTATCATCGGCATTGCCGGCGTTCTCTGGGCTTTCACCTACCTAAAGACGGTGGAGCCTGCAGGCTTCAATCTCGATCGCAGCTTTCAGATACTCTTCATCGTGATCATTGGCGGGCTCGCATCGGTACGCGGCGCCTTTTTCGGCGCGGCACTCATCGTCATCTTTCCCCTGATCCTCTCGCGGTTGGGTGCATTTTTCCTCGGCGACATCTTCGATTCCGGTGTTCTCGACATGAGCCAGAGGGTCATCCTCGGGGCCCTCATCATCCTATTCCTCGTCATGGAGCCCGACGGACTGGTCGCGCTTTGGGACAGGGGCCGACAGCGCGTCGGCGCGGTATTCCGACGCGCGTAGCGCTCGGCGCCATCGCCAACAAGCAGAAGAAATTCAACATTCTATCAACCAGGAGCGGCATTGCGCCGGTCCATACCAAGGGTTCGCCTAAATGACGATTTTCAGTAGACTGAAACTGGCGGCGATGGCGACCGGCATCGCGCTGATCATCGGGCTTCCGGCTGCCCATGCCGACGAGCAATATTTTCCGCTGCAGAGCTACCGCGTCGGGCCTTACGCAGCTGGCGGCACCGGTTTCTTCGGCGGTTTCATCGACTATCTCAACCTGATCAACACCCGCGACGGTGGCGTCAATGGCGTAAAGCTCACCTGGGACGAATGCGAAACCCAGTATGAGGTCGAGCGCGGTGTCGAATGCTACGAGCGCCAGAAGAGCCATCCCAATGCGGCGGCCTGGAACCCGCTTTCCGTCGGTATAGCCTATGCCATGATCGACCGGGTGACGCAGGACAAGATACCGCTGATCACCATCAATCACGGTCGCACAGATTCCACAGACGGACGCATCTTCCCCTATGTCTTCCCGCTGCTGCTCAATCCCTACAGCGAAAGCTCTGGTATCGTGAACTACATTGCTTCCAAGCTTGGCGGCCTTGAGAGCTTGAAGGGCAAGAAGATCGTCGTGCTCTATCACGGCTCGCCCTATGGCAAGGAAACGATACCGATTTACGAGTTGCTTTCGAAGAAATACGGTTTCGACCTGCAACAGATCGAGGTACCTCATCCCGGCAATGAACAGCAGTCGCAGTGGCTAACCATCCGTCGCGCCAAGCCTGACTATGTGGTTCTGCGTGGATGGGGCGTCATGAACCCGGTGGCTCTGAAGACGGCCGCCAAAGTCGGCTTTCCGGCAGATCATATCGTCGGCAACGTCTGGTCGAATTCTGAAGAGGACGTCATTCCGGCAGGGGACGCCGCCAAGGGTTATACCGCAATCACCACCCAGGCATCGGGCGCCGAATACCCCGTTGTCAAGGAAATCGTCAAGACGGTCTACGATGCCGGCAAGGGTAACCTGCAGGACAGGAAGCGCATCGGCTCCGTCTATCACAACCTCGGTATCGTCAACGGCATTCTCAACGTTGAAGCCATCCGCATTGCGCAGGCGAAGTTCGGCAATCGTACATTGACCGGCGACGAGGTGCGCTGGGGCTTCGAACATCTGAAGCTCGATCCGGCCCGTGTCGAAGCCCTGGGCGCCAAAGATCTGTTCCACTCGATTGACGTCTCCTGGGATAATCACGAGGGCAACGGCTACGTGACTTTCCAACAGTGGGACGGCAAGAAATGGAATGTCGTGTCTGACTGGATTGCTCCCGACTGGGCGCTGCTTCGTCCAATCATCGAGAAATCATCCGAGGCCTATGCGAAGGAAAAGGGCATTACGGTCCGCACCTCCGGGGAAACACCCGCGACCAATTGAGGACTCGCGGGTCCGTCAACCGGCCGGGTAGCGTGCGCCCGGCTTTGCACAGCCGTCCCATTCGAAGGAGGCATTCGTGACCGACATCATCCTCACCGTCAGCGCCCTGAAGGCAACCTACAACAATGCTGTTTCAGCTCTCCACGGGGTGAACCTGACGGTTGGGCGTGGAGAGATCGTAGCCCTCCTAGGCTCAAACGGCGCCGGCAAATCAACGACGCTCAAGGCAATATCGAACCTGCTTCCGGCCCAGAGAGGACAGATTACCGAAGGATCTATCCTTTTCGAAGGTGTCGATGTCCTCAAAGTGAAGCCGTCCGAACTCGTCCGCAATGGATTGGTCCAAGTGCTTGAGGGCCGCCATTGCTTCAAGAGCCTTTCCGTCGAGGAGAACCTTATCTGCGGCGGAATCGGACGTGGCAGCAAACGCGCTGATCTCAACGACGATCTGGAAAAAGTCTACGTCCACTTCCCTCGGCTGAGAGAAAAGCGGCACACGCTCGCGGGCCTCACTTCCGGGGGCGAACAGCAGATGACAGCGATTGGCAGGGCGCTGATGGCGAGGCCTCGCCTTCTGGTGCTCGACGAACCGTCCATGGGGCTGGCGCCACTGGTTGTTCAAAGCATCTTCAGGACATTGCGTCAGATCAACCGGGACACAGGGCTGTCGGTTCTCGTCGCAGAACAGAACTCCACCGTCGCCCTAAAGTTTGCCGACCGTGCGTCGGTTCTCGAGAACGGCATTACCGTGCTCAGCGGCAAGGCAAAGGACCTCGCAGCGCGGAATGACATCAAGGCTTTCTATCTCGGCCACAAAGCGATTTCGACTGCACTGAATTCCCAAAACCCTATAGCCGCCGCCGTCGTCTAGACCCGACCGGCCATCACAAAGGAGACGTCCCATGACACTCTCGACCGTCAACACTGAGAATGCCGCCAAGGCGGTTCCCGCAATTCCGAGGCCCAGGACGGCTGCTCACATCATCAAGGACGATGTGGAAGCAATTGCGGTTGCCAAGGCGCTCGCGTCCGAATTCGTCAAGGAGTCCGCCAAACGTGACCGCGAACGGATATGGCCTGTGGCCGAGCTGGATGCATTTTCGCAAAGTGGCCTGTGGTCGATTAACGTCCCCAAGGCATTTGGCGGCCCGGAACTGTCCTACGCCACGCTCGCCAAGGTCATCGAGATTATCTCTGCCGCCGATCCGTCGATAGGTCAGGTTGCGCAGAACCATCTTGGCGTCGTTGCGGCCATCCGCACGGTTTCCGACAAGGAGCAACAGACTTTCCTGTTCGGCGAGGTTCTGAAAGGCGTCCGCTTTGGCAATGCGTTTTCGGAATACGGCTCGAAGCGAGCCGTGGATTTCGAAACGAAATTCGTCGACGAGGGCGACCATGTCGTCGTCAGTGGCAAGAAATTCTATTCCTCCGGCGCCCTGCTTGCGCATCTGGTGCCGATTGTGGCGCTCGATGACGAGGGGAGGGCATGGTATGCGATTGCCGAGCGCGACGCACCGGGACTGACCGTCATCGATGATTGGTCCTCTTTCGGGCAGCGTACCACACTGTCCGGAACAGTGCTGCTTGACAGGGTGAAGGTTCCCAAGTCGCATCTCGTGCCAGGATACAAAGGGTACGAGGTGCCGACGGCGGATGGGGCAATTTTCCAGATCATCCAGGTGGCCGTGGATACTGGCATCGCCCAGGCCGCAATTGATGAGACGGTCAGTTTCGTGCGAACAAAGAGCCGGGCTTGGGTGGACAGCGGCGTCGACAATGCCTGGGACGACCCATACACTATTCAAGCCATCGGCAGCTTGACGCTGCGCCTTCATGCAGCGCAAGCGCTTCTGGAAAAGGCTGGCTACGCAATTGACCGCGCCGTGGCCCATCCGAATGCAGAAACAGTGGCCGAAGCCCAGATCGTTACGGCGGAAGCCAAAATACTTTCGACCGAGATTGCTATCGAGGCCACCAATAAGCTGTTTGAGCTGGCTGGAACTCGATCGACCCTCGCCGAACATGGGCTGGATCGGCATTGGCGCAATGCCCGTACCCATACGCTCCACGATCCGGTCCGCTGGAAATACTCTATTCTCGGAAAGTACTTTCTCAATGGCGAAAAACCCCCGCTTCACGCGTGGAGCTAGTGCCGGTGGTCCTCGAGCACGGTGCCGGAAGGCACCGCGCCGGTGTTGTCCCTGGCATGCAGTATCGTTCAAATGGAATTGAAGGGCCGACCGTTCCACATCACTTCAAGGCGTGGAATAGCCTTTTGTGTTCAACTGTCGGGCTAGCATATGACGAAGGAACCATGCCCAGGCCCTCAGCGTCCTTTCCAGCCAATCGGCAACGAACGTGACAAAACACGCGATGGCCATGTGGACGAGTGCTGCGGTTACTCTCGGCCCACCAGGTGGTGGTAAAAGTGTCTAATCAGGACACGCGGGAGTGACTGCCCTTGCCCTGCGATCCCTCGTAAAAGTCCGGAAGTATGGCACGCAGCCGGGGCGTGGCGAAATCGAGGAACCGGCGCATCTTGAGTGCCATCTGACCACGTGCGGCATGAACCAGGCTCACCGGCGTTGGCTCCGGCTCGTAGTCTTCGAGGACGATCCGCAGCGTGCCAGCCTTGATCGCGTCCGCCACCTGATAATGCAGGAGGCGTGTCACGCCGACGTGGCGGATCGCAGCGGCAACTGCCGCCCCCGTGGTTGTCACGGACAGCCGGGAGACGATGGGAATGTCAATCGACGCTCCCGTTTTCGGGTTCCTGAGTTGCCACGACGGTGACGGCATTGGCCCATCGAACGTAACACAAGGCAGCTTCGCCAGGTCGCTCGGCGTCAGCGGCATGCCGTGTCCGGCGAGAAAATCCGGGCTCGCGCACACGACCGTGCGCATCGATCCGATCCCGGTCGCAATCATCGCACTGTCGGGAAGTTTTCCTATGCGGACCGCCATATCGACGTGATCCTCGACAAGGTGAACGTGGCGATCGAGCAGCAACAAACGGATATTGATCTGCGGAAAAAGCGCGAGGAAGTCGCTCACAACCGGCAAGACGTGCAGTTGACCGAACTGAACCGGCGCGGTGATGACAAGGTCGCCCTTTGGAACAGTAAACTCGCCAGCGGCTTCACGTTCGGCTTCTTCGACCTGATCGATAATCCTGCGCGCTGCCTTGAGGTAGGTAATACCGGCGTCGGTCAGATCAATCTTCCGGGTCGTGCGGATGAGCAGTTTTGCGCCGACCGCCGCCTCCAGATCGGAAATTTTTCGGCTGACGGTCGTGACAGGTAGGCGCAGCGAACGCCCTGCTGCGGAAAAGCTTCCCCGATCCACAACTTCGATCAGCAGCGACATCGCTTCCAGTCTGTCCATCTATCTTTCCAGATTATGGTAAGGTCATAACCGATATTAGCCGATTATGCAGCTGAATGAAATGGAGCATACCTCCTCCCGTCGAACCGGATGAGTTCGCAAACCAAAGGAGAAAGTCCATGTCCCGCATTGCGATCCCGACCCGCGACAATTCACCGGAAGCATCCAAGGCAACGCTCGATGCCGTCCACAAGCAACTGGGCGTCGTTCCAAATCTGTTCCGTCTCATCGGCGTCAGCCCCGCAGCGCTCACCGCCTTCACAAGCTTCCAGGGCGCTCTGTCCAAAACCCTTGACGTCAAGACCCGCGAACGCATCGCACTGGCTGTCGCGCAGGTGAACGGCTGCGGCTACTGCCTCTCGGCACACACCTATCTTGGGCTTAACCTTGCGAAGATCGGCCCGGAAGAAATCGCGCTGAACCGCAAGGGTGCCTCTGGCGACCCCAGGGCCAATGCAGCTGTGCAATTCGCCTTCAAGGTCGCGCAGCAGCGTGGCCATGTGAGCGACGCAGACATCGCCGCCGTGCGCGATGCCGGCTTTACCGACGCGCAGCTGGTCGAGATCGTGGCGCTTGTCGCCGAGAACAGCTTCACCAATTTCCTGAACGAAGTTGCCAAGACCGAGATCGACTTCCCTGTCGTCGAGGTCGATGCGGCAGCCGCCTGATGGCCTTGGCGGGCCGAGTGACCTCCGCTTGGCCCGCCGACTTCTTAAACTGGAGACCTGTCATGTCCTATAGCTTCCTCGACATCGCTGCGACACCGAGCGTCCGGGCTGCCCAGGCCGAGATGGGTGCCGATCACGTCTGGCAGGATTTCAAAGGTGATCGCGAGTTCGATCGGTTGACTGACGGCGAGGCCGCCTTCATCGCGGCGCGCGACAGCTTCTACATGGCGACGGTCTCCGAGACCGGCTGGCCGTACATGCAACATCGCGGTGGCCCGCAGGGTTTCCTCAGGCTCGTCGACGAACGCACGCTGGCCTTTGCTGACTATCGTGGCAATCGCCAATATATCAGCGTCGGTAACGTCGCCTCGAACGATCGTGCTTGCCTGTTCCTGATGGATTACACCCATCGTGCCCGTTTGAAGATCTACGCGCATGTCGAGATTGTTGCGTTCGACGCCGATCCGGTTCTGAGCAAGCTCGTTACCATTCCCGATTATCGGGCGAAGGCAGAACGCATATTTCGACTGCGGCTTGAGGCATTCGACTGGAACTGTCCGCAGCACATCACCCCGCGCTTCACGGAAGTCGAGGTGGCGGATGCGGTGCGACCGCTCCAGCAGCGTCTAGCGCGACTCGAAGCCGAAAACGCCGCCCTGCAAGCGCGGCTCACCTCCAAAGGAGAACGATAATGGACATTCAGCGTCCGCCGCTTCCACCCTTCACGACTGATACCGCGCTCGAAAAGGTGCGGCTAGCCGAAGACGGCTGGAACAGCCGCGATCCCGCCAAGGTGGCCACCGCCTATACTGTCGACAGCCTCTGGCGGAACCGCGCCGAGTTCATCCAGGGCCGGCAGGCCATTACAGCCTTTCTCGGACGCAAATGGCGCCGCGAGTTGGACTACAGGCTGATCAAGGAGCTTTGGGCCTTCCATGACAATCGAATTGCGGTGAGGTTTGCCTATGAATGGCGTGACGACAGCGGCAACTGGTTTCGCTCCTATGGCAACGAGAACTGGGAGTTCAGCGACGAGGGCCTGATGCGTCGCCGCCTGGCGTGCATCAACGATATGCCGATCCTCGATGCCGATCGTCGTTTCCACTGGCCGCTTGGAAGACGTCCCGACGATCACCCCGGTTTGAGCGACCTCAGTTTCTAGTCCGGTCGAACCGTTCACACTTCACGCGAATATCACCCCCGGACGCCAAGCGTTCGGCACCCATGGAGCATGCATATGACCCATCTTACCTATGGAACAGCCGATGTCGATGGCTATGAAGTCTTCTACCGCGAGGCAGGAGATCGCTCGAAGCCGACCCTGCTGCTGCTACACGGCTTTCCCACCTCCAGCCACATGTTCCGCGATCTGATACCGCTGCTGGCGCACCGCTTCCATCTGGTCGCGCCGGACCTGCCGGGATTCGGGCTCTCGGCGTTGCCGCCGCGGAGCAGCTTTGCCTACACCTTTGAAAACCTCGCCAAGATCATCGGAGGCTTCACGCAGGTGCTCGGCCTAGATCGGTTCGCGATCTATGTCTTTGACTACGGCGCGCCGGTCGGTCTGCGTCTTGCTATGGCTCATCCTGAGCGCGTCACTGCAATCATCTCGCAGAACGGCAACGCCTATCAGGAGGGGCTGAGCGACGGCTGGAATCCGATCGAGCGCTATTGGCGCGATCCGAGCGACGCCAACAGGCAGGTGCTGAGCGAAATGCTGACGCCAAAGTCCATCCGTTGGCAATATGAACATGGCGTGGGTGATCCAGCGACCATTTCACCGGACGGCATCGCGCTCGATAGCTGGTATATGGAGCGGCCGGACGCAGACGAAGTGCAGCTCGATCTGATGCTCGACTATGCAAGCAACGTCGCGCTTTACCCGGCCTTCCAAGCGTATTTTCGCAAGCACCAACCGAAGCTGCTCGCAATCTGGGGCAAGAACGATCCCTTCTTCCTGCCGCCTGGCGCCGAAGCGTTCAAGCGGGATCTGCCGGACGCGGAGGTTCGCTTTCTCGATACGGGGCATTTCGCACTCGAAACGCATGCCGGTGAAATCGCAGATGCAATCACTGACTTCTTGAATAACTGATAGCTGCGCACCCCGTCGGCCAAGCGGCCCGGCGGGGTGTGTCGAAATTATCCGAAGCCGAGATTTTACCACGCACGGGCGAAAGTTTCCTACGGCTCCGCGAAGGCGCCCACAAAGGGGTTGAGAAAACCACAGCGCCGGTTGGACAGTGCGATAATCGTTTTCCGAAGTTGAACCTTTCTGCCCGCAGAAGGAAACACGGCGCGTGTGAAGGCCTCGAGCAGAAACACGATCGTCCATAGGGCGCGAGAAGTGCGGACCACAATCGTCTACGTGCGTCCCGATGCTTCGCCGGGACTGAGCAGATTTCGCTGTTTTTTACTTGTGAATCTTCCCCATGAACTGAAGGACCAACGAAGCGATTTCGTCGTTTTTCTCGTCCAGGCTAAAATGGCCTGCGTCCAACACGTGGATCTCTGCATCCGGGACGTCGCGTCTATACGCCTCTGCGCCAGGAACGATGAATGAAGGATCGTTCTTTCCCCAGACAACTAGCGTAGGCGGCTTTCGGTCCCGGAGCCAAGCCTGCCAGATCGGGTAGGAGGAGACGTTGGTTCGGTAGTCGTAGAACAAATCGGCCTGTATTTCACGCTGTCCGGGTCTCAAGAGATGGGCATATTCGTCTGTCCAGGTATCGGGATTGTAGCGTTCCGGATGCGCCGATCCGGCCGTGTGACGCTGTTCCGCTGCGGCGAGCGAGATGAAGGTCTCGAAGACTCCTGAGTTCGCCTGTCGATCGGACCAGTATTTGGCGATGGTCGCCCACTTCGGACCAAGTCCCTCCTTGTAAGCATTGGCATTCTGGACAATCAGCGCATCGACCCGCCCCGGATTTGCCAGCATGACGCGGAACCCTACCGGGCCACCATAATCATGGACGAAAAATGCTGCCTTGGTGACGTTCAACTGCGTAAGGAAATGATCTGTCGTCTCGGCCAGATGATCGAAGGTGTAGGCGTACTGCGAAGGAGCCGGTGCATCGCTTTGACCGAACCCCGGGAAGTCCGGCGCGATGAGATGATAACGTGTAGCGAGGAGAGGAAGCAGCGTATCGTATTCCCGCGAAGACGAAGGGAAACCATGCAGGAGAACGATGGTTGGTGCATCCTGCGGGCCCGCTTCCCGGTAGAATATATTCACGCCGTCTACATTCGTCCGGTGATAGGTGGTTGTTGCTGTCGTGGATTCCAGAGCGCATGCCTGGCTTGCCAGTAGCACCACTGTGACGGTTGAGAGGATTTTCTTCTTCATGATTTTTCGCCTTCGACAGAACTGAGGGCCGGAACTTCGCCCGGCATTTGCTTTGATAGTGCAAGGGCTGCTGTCGCCTCGACGGGAGGCAGCCCCTTTTGTGCCGCCTTGCTTGGAACCGTGCGCCAGGCCCGACCTTGATTTCGGTAGCAACCTGCGTTGCTTCATCGTCAAGGACGGAGCGACCGGCGTCGATGCGCTCTCATGTTGAAGTCATCACCACCGGCTGGTTTACCTCGCTGGGCTTCGGCGATGGCTTGACATGGGTCATCCCGGTTATCAGCCGCGCTCCGCGTTCGAAGGTCAGGTAGCTCCAGAGCCAGTTGGCGCCAACAACGATGCGGTTGCGAAACCCCACCAGAAAATAGATATGTGCGGTGGACCAGAGGAGCCAGGCAATCATACCCGACACCCTGAATGAACCTATTTCCGCAACGGCGCGCTTTCGCCCTATCGTTGCGAGATTGCCCCAGTTTCGATAGCGAAACGCGGGAGGTAAACGGCTGCCGGTAAATTGTGCACGAAGTGTGAGCGCGACATGCAGGCCTTCCTGCTTGGCGGCAGGTGCTACCCCAGGGACGGGGCGGCCGCTCGCGTCGATCAGAGTTGCGGTGTCGCCGATCACGAAAACGTCCTGGTGTCCGGGCACGCTCAAATCTGCCGTGACTTTGACGCGGCCGCTTCGATCGGCATCGACCTGTAGCCATTTGGCTGCATCCGAGGCTTGTACCCCGGCCGCCCAAATGACTGAGGACGTCAAAATTCTTTCCTCGCCAATTGTTACGCCATAATCTCCGATGTCCGTCACGCGGCCACCCAATCTCACCACGACCCCCAATCCCTCGAGCGCCTTTCGCGCGGCATCCCCGAGGCTGGCTGGAAAGGTGGCAAGCAAGCGAGGACCGGCTTCGACCAGGATAATCCTGAGGCAGGTGCGTGTGATGAAGCGAAAGTCCATTTCCGCAGCATGCCGCGTCAATTCGGCGATGGCGCCGGCCATCTCGACACCCGTGGGGCCTCCACCAACGACGACAAAGTTTAGGAACTCCTCCCTGTCCGGCAGGCTCTCCTGGCGAATGGTTTCGGCACGCTCCATGGCGAGAAGAATCTTCCGTCGCACAAGCGTTGCATCATCGAGCGTCTTTATCCCCGGTGCAAACCTGGCCCATTCGTCCCGTCCGAAATAACTGTGGCGCGCGCCGGTGGCGATCACCAACGCGTCGTAGTCAAGTCCCGAGCCATCCGAGAAGGCAACGCGCTTGTTATCGGCGTCGACGCCCGACACCTCCGCGAGAAGCACGCGCGTATCTTTATGGCGCTTGACGATCGCGCGAATGGGGGCGGCGATATCAGCCGGGGACAATCCCGCCGTCGCCACCTGGTAGAGAAGCGGCTGGAACACGTGATGGTTTTGTCGGTCGATCAAAGTTACTATCGCGCCCGATCCCGCCAATCCCCGTTCGACAGCAAGCCCGCCAAACCCCGCTCCGATGATGACGATGTGAGGTTTCGACGCCTTGTTCAATCTGCTTTCGGTCGGTTGCATGGTCTTGTTCTCCGGGGAGTTGTGATAATGCTCACTCCGGCGATCGTTGCGATCTGGTTACAAGATAACGATGCTCACGGCGTATGGAATTCATGTCGTTGCCCGACTTCTATTCACTTCAAAAGAAGTTCAGGATGGTCCATGACAAAGCCACCCTCTCTGTTTGAAAAACTCGATGCGCTGAAGAATGCCTCGTCGTGGCGAGGCCTGTACGACGAATTCGTGGAGAGACTACGCATTCTGAATGTAGGCGCACAGGCGCCGCGCCAAGGCGACCGTTTTCCAGATATCGTGCTGCCTGATCACCTTGGTCGACATCGGACGCTCGACAGTCTTCTGAGGCAAGGGCCATTGGTGCTAAGCTTCATTCGCGGTGGGTGGTGTCCCTATTGCGCCAGCGAATTGCAGGGCCGGCACGCCGCGTTGCCATCTCTCGAGAACGCTGGAGGCAAACTTGCGATCGTTTCGGGAGAGTTGCAAGGCCGAAGCCGATTGCTGGCCGACAAAGTTGGATCAGGGGCGATAGCACTTTGCGATGTGGATCATGGACTAGCCCTGCAACTCGGGCTTGCGTTTCATCTCGGGCCGAAGATGTTTGCCGCCTATGAAGGCTACGGCGTTGACTTCAACGATCTTTATGGCGGCATCGCGGGCATACTCCCGGTGCCGGCAACCTTCGTCATAGGACAAGATCGGACAATCGAGTTTGCATACGCCGAGCCTGATTTTCGGCTACGTGCCGAACCGGAAGACGTCGTAGATATAGTCGCCTCACTCAGAGGCTGACTCTTCGACGTTCCAGGATCGAGCCCGGGATGCGCGCACGAAAGCACTTGCCGCAGCAGATCGGCGCCTTCCAGCAATCGCGGCCAGAGAGACCGCCTTGGACGCCTCAACTCCCGCAAGCCGTAAAACGACCATCCGCGACCGCTCACGCGGCGGGGGCACGAAGGCACTTCCAAACCCGGCTAGAACAAGCCGACGAAGGTGGGCCGGGCTGTCGGCCCGGTGACGAAAAACTGGCTCGAACCCCGCAGCTTTGGCAGCATCACGGAGAGCCACTGCTCCATCGCCGCAATATTCGATCCACAGTTCGTCCCGCACATCTTCAAGCGTCACGGTTTCGTTGGTTGCAAGCGGATGTTCCGCTTTGGTGAGCATGTGGTAGATATGATCGAACAGCACCCAGGCCTCCAGCCTTTCGGGCTTGTTGTCCGGCACCTCGACAATAAAGAGATCAAGCCTGCCTTCCATACCGAGCTCGATCATATCCTCGGAGGACCCGCTCGACAGCGTGAGCTCGAAACCCGGAAGGCTGGCGCCAATTTCTGCGATCACCTCATCCAGGACATCGTTGTCGATCGTACTGGCGACGCCAAGTCTCAGGGGTGCTACCTGTTCCTTTCCAATTTCTCGCGCCAGCATCTTGGCGGCTTGCGCTGCTTCAAACGTCCGTTCCAGATGCGGCAGCATCTGCTCGCCGAGAGCGGTCAAATGGGTGCGGGAACGTTCGCGGTGGAAAAGAGGTCCGTCAAACTCTTCCTCAAGCTTTTGGATCGCACGCGTCAACGATGGCTGAGTGACATTACATTCCTCGGCGGCGCGCGTGAAATTCAAGTTTCGCGCCATCGCCAGAAAATATTGAACCTGGTGCATCTCCATCAGCCGAATATGGCACAGCTCCGTTGGGAATACAGCAGCCTTGAACAATGCGGTCGCAAGCAAGCGGTCTGCTCGGCATGCCTGCCCCGCTATTTTCACTGCCGCCAACCCCTGAAAAATGCTTAACGCCGCCTAAAGTCTATTTCAATCAATAGCTTAGAGTTCGACGATTGACTATACACGGGGCGCATCAAACCCATGCATGCCAGTGACGTTCTCATGCCTTGGCTATTGAGCCAAGCTGATCCGACAAGACGAAACAATCATCTTGTGGGAGACCGTTTAAATGGCCACCGTCATCAAGGGTTGTTCATCCAGGCAACCAGCATCCGAGGCGTCCGATCTCTGGGGCGATCTCATGGCTGCCGCCCAGCGAGGCAATGGCGGCGCTTATACCCGATTGCTCACCGAAATCGATGTCTGGCTATGCCGATATTACGCAAGACGCTTGCCACCGTCATTCGTCGAGGATGCCGTGCAAGATACGTTGCTGACTGTCCATGTTCGCCGACACACCTACGAGCCTGGTCGCCCATTCAAGGCATGGCTCTCCGGTATCGCGCGCTACAAGTGGATCGATCGCCTGCGCGGAATGGCGCGCGATCCGGCAGCGCCCGGCGCCGAGGACCTTGGAGATGACATTGCCATCGAAGATCATGGCACCGCAGTCACAAGCGCCGTCTACCTGCAAGAGTTACTCGCCAAGCTCAAGCCCGCCCAGTCGCAAGTCATTAAGCTCGTCAAGATCGATGGCCTGACGATTGAGGAAGCAGCCGAACTCACGGGCCAATCGGTGGCGCTGGTGAAGGTCAATATCCATCGCGGCCTGACGACGCTGAGCGGCATCGTCGCAGGTCGCCCGGGATAGAGGGATTAAACCCGATCCAAATTTCTTACCAACGCAATACCCGCGGACCGACGATTGAGCCGAACACGGTGGTAATCCCAATTCCGAGCGAATACCAGACGAGCACAAATCCGGCGCCATTTTCAGGGCAGGCCAAAGCATAGATGCAGGTTGCAATTCCTCCTGCGACCAGTCCTGCAAGCGCCCCAGCAGTGCGCAGTTGCACAGGAGCCTGTCGGCGAACAGCCCAGCAGGCACCGGCCAAGACAGGGATCGACAGGCAGGCGATGCGAAGCGGGCATTGCTGCCAACTGGCTCCGAGCCAAAGGGACCTTGTGTCGATGTTGGCTGCCGTTACCGTTTGAAATAGAGCGAGAGCGGCGATCAAGAGTAACGTTGTCGCAAGCCAGCGGCGCCGGGCTGGTACAGGGCTGCCGGGTTTAAGCATCGGCACCAACATGGATGCTGCGATCGCGGCCAGCGAAAGCGCGTATGCCGCCTTCATCAAAAGCGGTAACCCGTGGCTGAAGCTGAACAGTCCAGGCTGGACGCCATAGATCAGAATCACGCAGATCAGCGTCACTCCAGCGCCACAGCCCAAGCCGATCAACAAGTCGTTGCGGGTCTTTCGAGGCGAAATCGGTGTCAATTCGCCGGCTAGTTTTTGAATGAGATCGGGCGTTTTCATTTCAAGTCGCTTTCAGCGAGCCTTGTTTGGCCGGTATGAGGACCTTAAGGGACGTCTTGAGCTCTACGTTTTGAACGGACGCGGTCCCACAGGAAGGAACGACGCCCGTCGCTGCACATTCTTGACGTCATTCTCCGAACTGTCGTCGAATGAAATGGTCAACAGAGACGCGTCCTGGTCCCCATGCCATGATTCCCAATGCCATCGCTGCCCAGGTGATGTGGATCGGCCATCCGTCCGGCACTGTCAACTCCACAATCAACGTCATGAACAGTAGCCCCGTTGCGGCAAACCGGGTGGCCAGGCCGATCACCAGCAGGATTGGGAACACGATCTCTCCGGTCCCTGACAGGAAGGCAAACACGGCGGGGGCGGGGAAGGGATAGGGGCCTCCGGGGAGATGGATCATGAACTCGTCGGTGAACAGCGTGATTGCCGTATCGTTAAGCTGCAAAAAGCCGTCCCATTTCAGCATGCCCGATTTGAAAAAGGGTACGGAAAGCGCAAAGC
Organism: Rhizobium tumorigenes; assembly: GCF_003240565.2. Lineage (NCBI taxonomy): Bacteria > Pseudomonadati > Pseudomonadota > Alphaproteobacteria > Hyphomicrobiales > Rhizobiaceae > Arminella > Arminella tumorigenes. The sequence continues at coordinate 359,374 of NZ_CP117258.1, read as the reverse complement.
GCAGCACGAACTGGACGACGTCTGGCTGTGCAATGGCCTGGACAAGCGTTTTCGCACGAACAGCCAACATGACGATCGGGCTGCGGCTTCTCTCGCCCGCCAAAATCCCATTGTTCATTTCCATTGCAGATCTCCATCCTTGATTGAGACGAACACTCCAGCATCGAGCATGCCGGCAATGTTGGCGGGTAAGTCGAAATTGGAGGCCACCTCGAGGGCGGCAGATACAGCCGATCCAAGTGGATCGCCCGCGATCAATCGTGTCAGGAATGTCACGCCGCCGGGGGGAAGATGGCGGACGATTACGTCATGTCCCGGCCGCGTGATAAGCGCGTCCTGCGCTTGGCCGGCATCGATCAAGCGGGCGTGACCCTCTTCACGGTTGGCGACAAAGATCGAAATAGCGGAAAAGCGAGAGCAGGTGATCCGGACCGCTGGATGAGGCACGAATACCGCTTCCGCTAGTCTATCGGCAGGGATGGATCCGAATGCCGTCGCTGCAATAGGCGCGGCATCGGCTGCGTGATAGCAATCCAGCCAGGCACGTTCGAGCCGGGCGACATCTGCCAACCACGGTAACGACTGCGCGTACTCATAGCGCTCGATGAAATCGGGAAATTCCCGCCCGTATTCGAACAGCAAAGGTGAGGAAGGCGGGGTTTCCCGAATATGGAAGCGTGCCATTGCCCGAAAGAACTCAATGCCGGTGAGACGCTGGACGGCGGGGTAGATCGAGACGAGGGCCTCTATCAAGCTCACCGTCACATTGTTTCGATAGACGTTGTATCGTTTGTCGGCAGCCTTTCCATTGGGCCCAATAACGCCGTCGGGCGTCGGACATTCTGGATCCACCAGAGGTGATGAGAACATCGCACCGAAATCCGGAGTTAGTCCGTCCGGCGCCATGTGGTCAGCGCGTTCCATAGGAGCCTCCGACAGTCGCGACACGAGCGTGGCGATCAAGGATCTGCTGGGCGGCCATCGCCTCGCCTTTGAGGATCTCCCAGTCCGGGATGTTGCTATCCCATTCGACAAGGGTGGGAATTGGTCCACAGCGCCTGAGGACGATGTCGAACAATCTCCAGATCGCATCCGCTACCGGGCCGTCATGGCTGTCGATGAGGAGCAAATCACCCTCGTCGTCGGTCTGTTCCGCATGGCCTGCGAGGTGAATCTCTCCGACGCGCTCAAGCGGAAAGTCCGCCAAGTAGTCGAGAGCCGAGAAGCCGTGGTTGATCGCGGATACGAAAACATTGTTGACGTCGAGCAACAGGCCACAGCCGGAACGCTTTGCGACTTCACGAATGAAATCAGTCTCGCTCATGCTGGATGCGCTGAACGCCACGTAGGTGGAAGGATTTTCAAGGAGGATAGGTCGTCCGATTGCCTTCTGCATTTCGTCGATGTGCGAGACGACCCTGGCCAGGGTCGCCTCCGTATAGGGAAGCGGCAGCAGATCGTTGAAATAGGTTGTCTCATGCGTGGACCATGCCAGATGCTCGGAGACCAGAGCCGGCTCGTACCGCTCGACGAGGGCGGCAAAGCGCGCCAGATGTGTCGGGTCGATCCTTTGAGGGCCGCCGATAGACATCGAAACGCCATGCAGCGAAATTGGATAGTCGCGTCGGATTCGTTCGAGCGCCCGATGGGGCGGTCCTCCCGCACCCATGTAGTTCTCGGCGTGGACTTCGAAGAAGCCACCGTCGGGCTGCTCGGCGAGGATAGCCTCGAGGTGTTCGTGTTTAAAGCTGGTACCTGCCAAACTTGTAATCGGGTAGGGCGGAAAGCGGAGCTTGGGCAGTGCCTGCGGGGTGTCCAATTTCAGGATCGCATTCATCGTCTGCTCCGCTTTCCGTTAGATTTGTGATGGGGTGTTAGATTGCGCTCGTCGAGCCGGTCTTGCCGCCTGGGACGTGTATGGATGTGCATGTGCCATGCTGGACGAACTTCCAGGAGTTGCCCTGGAAATCGACCGTAGACGTTCCCTGGCAGGTGGTGCCTGGACCAGCCGCACAATCGTTCTGGCCTTTAAGCGCAATACCGAAGCACTTTTCCTTGTGAGCCGAGGTGGCAGCATCCATCTCGCCCTTGGTAAGGGGAGCAGCGAACGCTGCGGACGCGAGCGCAGTTGCGACGGCGCTGGCAAGAAGGGCTGAGTTGACGGTCGTTCTGATGGACATCGAAGTTCTCCTGTGAAATCGAGTACAGCGTCGTTGCTGCACATGGAGAACTCCGACACATCAGCCATACAGGTTACAAAGGCGCAATCACAAGCCTGTGATGACATCCGTCTTGCCGAAGAAAAGGCTGCGGCCTGCTATCATCGGCGCTGTTCCCGGCTGCAATCTGCCGAGCAGCGCTTTTTTCGGGACTCTATGACATTGTTCCGATCGCGCAGCCTTACATGCTGTGATCGTCTCGTTGGCGGCGAACCGTCGCGCTAGAGATTAGGGCGCAGGCTGCGGACCGGGCTGATGCTTTCAAGGAGCGAAGCGATGTGCAAGATCGTAGATTCCGCCTGCCAGGCGCCGACAACCTGAACATTGATCGGCAAACCTTCGCTACTGGTGCCGAACCGCATGGACAATCCCGGCAAGCCAGTGATGTTGAGCGGCACTGTCGCACCCTGCAGATAGGTCGCATCGACCGTCTGGCCATCAATCACGAATTCCCCGACGCCGTGCTTGTGGGCCGGGATCGGCAGCACATGGGTGATTAGCGCGTCGTAGCGGGAGAAGTAGTCAGCATAGCCATCGCGGAGCCGCTCGGCTGCCTGCTCGGCATCGATATAGTCTTTCACCGATGTATCCGGCAGGGAGAGCATAGTCTTTGCCATCTTGTAGAGTTCATCGTCTCGGCGGCCAGCAGTTGCCTCCTTGAAGGCGGGCTTCATTTCCATAACATGCAGGCGGTTGAAGACGTCGAGCGCGAAGTCACGCTCGAGCGCCGGAATGCCGACATGCTCGACCGAGACGCCGACGTCCTTCAGTGCCTCGGCTGCCGCCTTGACGGTGGTAGCAACTTCTGGATCGACTGGGCCAAAGCCGGGGCCAACCATCCAGCCGACACGAAGCTGGCGAAACGGCTGGCGACCTAAGCCGGCGTCGAAGAGAGTTGTGCTGCTGGAAAACGCGTCCTTGCCGTCTGATCCGGCCAACTGGGAGAAGGCGAACGCGATGTCGCGAACCGATCTTGCCATAGGCCCGACATGCCAGAAACGGCGCGGCGCCCGTGGCCAGATACCTGTCATCGGCACGCGGCCACGTGTCGCCTTCATCGAGGTGATCCCGGTCTGGGCGGCAGGGCCGCGAAGCGAGATGGCAAGATCGGTGCCGAGACCGAGAGGTGACATACCGGCGGCGATGGCGGCCGATTCGCCGCCGCTCGATCCACCCGGCGTGCGCTCGAGATCCCATGGATTGTTGGAGCGGCCCGAAAGCAGGTTGTCGCTTTCGATCCAGTAGGAAAATTCTGGTAGATTTGTCTTTGCCAGCAGAATGCCACCAGCCTTTTTCATGCGGGCGACACTGGTGGCGTCTTCATCAGGGATACGGCCCCTGAAGATCGGCGAGCCCCGTTGGGTCAATACACCCGCTGTATCGATCGAGTCTTTGACCGTGAAGGGCACGCCGTGCAGTGGGCCGAGATCTTCGCCTGCAAGAACGGCCGCTTCTGCGCGCTTGGCAGCTTCCAACGCCCCATTGGCCAAAGTGACAATGGCATTGATGTCACCATCTACGGCTTCGATGCGATCGAGGTGAGCCTGCATGACCTCGACGGGCGAAAGTTCCTTGGTGCGGATGAGCTCAGCGAGCTTCGTCGCGTCGGAATAGATGAGTTCGATGAACATAGCATTTTCCCTAACTAACAATTGGTAGCCTGAAGTTAGGGCTTTCATTTTCTTTCGTCAACCCCTATCTAACAGTTGGTAGGTCACATCACCGGAGCGCCTGGAAATGAGTGCTAACGCTAAGGAAGCCATCATGGCGGCAGGTCTTCGCAGCGCACAGGCGCATGGATATGGCGGCCTGAACATGCGCGACCTTGCGAGCGATGTAGGCATCAAGGCGGCCAGCATCTATCACCACTTCCCCAGTAAGGCTGAGCTTGCGGCCGCGATTGCTCGGCGCTACTGGCAGGACACGAAGGCTTGGCTGGATGAGGTGGCGAGCCGCAACAAGGATCCGAAGAAAAGCCTGCGCGAATATCCCGAGAGCTTCCGCGTATCGCTCAAAAACGGCAATCGAATTTGCCTGGCCAGCTTCCTTGGCGCAGAATGCGACGATCTTCCCGAGCCGGTTAGACAGGAAGTCCAGACTTTTACCGACGTCAACGTTGCGTGGCTGCGCAAGCAACTGATCGAGGGCGGACTGCTGATTACAGGCGAGAATGCTGAGGAGCGTGCGCGCGCGATGTTCGCCGCCATCGCCGGGGCTCAGCTTCTGGCACGAAGCCGTTCCGATATCGCCATCTTTGATTCCGCAATCTCGAGCTATCGCGCCGCAGGGCTGCTTCACTAACAGGGCGCGAGATAGCGCTAATTTTCCCTCCAATCCTCGATAGGCGTCTTGAAGACGCGCGGCGCTGATGCTCTTCAGCGTCCTTTTCGGCCCATTGTTTCTTCGTTCGCCTTGAGCTTTGTCGCTCAGTTACGAGAGATGCCTCTGCCAACCGCGTGGCGTGCCGAAGAGAAAGACGACCATGATGCCTATGTCTATCTGCTTATGCTGGACGTGGATTTGAGCGGGAGGCCCGTGGCCCATCCTGGGCGATTTCGCCATCGTTCGCGAGGCGGCTTCCGGCACACGCAGCCTGAAGCGGCGAGCTGGTAGACCGAAGCTTGACATACGCGGGAATTCGATGGCGTCATCATCCAACCGAGTTGTCCAGGTTGACAAAGTTGCCTGTATTGCCCATGTTGTGGCCAGGAGATGATGACATGGTACAGAGAGCACCCTCTCGCAGGAGCAAGAAGGCCGACGTCGACCCTGACGGCATGATGACGATGTTTGTGCTCAAGACCAACCCTTTCGCAGATGTAGACGGTTTTTCGCTGCCCGCAGGCGCAAGGGTGGCTGTCGTTACGTCGAAACCCGCAGCGGCTAGATCGGTCGCGCGGAGCATGGCCGAGCGCATTCAGAGCGATGGATTTCTGGTTCGCAAGGCCCAGCCGGAAACGGCTCGCCAAGAAACACCCCGCAGAGATGCAACAAATGGAATCGACAGAAGCGCTTTCGAGCCTGATGCTCGTAGCAAGGCAATCCTTCAGGGGATCCGCATAGCGCAGTCCGATCTGAAGGCCGCGGGCGGAGCCTATGACCTTGAGGAAGTCCAAGCGCTTCTCAATGGCGTCACGCGCCAGGCTGTGGACAAGAGGGTCCAGGAAGGCAGCTTGTTAGCGGTGCCAGGCCCTAGTAACCGGCGCCGCTATCCCACATTGCAATTCGATCGGTCTGGCGTCTTGATTGAGGGGCTGAAGGAAGTTCAAGCGGCATTACCGGTTGAAAGCCCCTGGGCTGTGTTGAACTTTCTCGCAAGGGAAGACGACAGGCTGAGCGGAAGACGACCAATCGACGTATTGCGTGACGGCAACATCTCTGTCGTCGTCGACGCGGCCCGCAGATATGGAGAACAGGGCGCTTGAGCCCTCCTCTGCCACCTGCCAATTTTGAGAGCCGCAAACCCGAGATCATATCGATCCCTGCCAAGGCTGTGGTGCATCGGTTCTACACATCGACATTCGAACCAATTCATTTCGACAAATCCGATCTGGGCCGTTTCAACGCGCCAGACGCAACCTATGGCGTCCTTTATGCTGCCCGTGAGATCGAGGGTGCCTTTGCCGAGACATTCCTTCGAACACTGGCACACGCTCATCGATATCTGGTTTCTAAAAAGAAAGGCTTACGTGCGCTTGTCTTCCACGCATGAGATGCGCATGGTCAACCTGACCGGTCGGGGACTTGCCGTGGCCGGAGCGACCGCAGAGGTTCCCCATTCGGGCCTGCCCTATCACGCGCCGCAGGCATGGTCCCGAGCGATTTTCGATCACGGTGACCAATTCGACGGTATCGCCTATCACGCGCGCCATGACGATACGGAGTTATGCTATGCGATATTTGACCGCGCGGCCTCGGCACTCAGTGAGACGGAGCGCGAACTCAATCTCGATGCGGATTGGTTTTGGCGCGTAGCGGGGGAATATGGCTCGGGACTTGCCCCTTAGACTACCCACCCGTCAGCGTGCGTGACACCGCATCGCGCCAGCCGGCGATCTTTGCCTGGCGATTGCTCTCGCTCATCGATGGCTCGAAACGCCGGTCGCAATTCCAGCGTTCGGCGAACTCCTTCTGGTCCGGCCAGACCTTGGCCTTGTGGCCGGCGAGCCAGGCGGCACCGAGCGCGGTGGTTTCCAGTATCGCGGCGCGATCGACGGAGCTCGAAATGATGTCGGCTAGACGCTGCATCGTCCAGTCGGAGGCTGCCATGCCCCCATCGACGCGCAGCACTGTCTCGACATCGTGGCCGCCCCAATCGCGCTTCATGGCGAAAAGCAGGTCCATCGTCTGGTAGGCGACCGCCTCCAGCACGGCTCGGGCAATTTCGGCCGGGCCGCTGTTGCGCGTCAGGCCGAAGATCGCGCCGCGCGCCTCGGCATCCCAGTAGGGCGCGCCAAGACCGGTGAAGGCCGGCACGATGTAGACTTGCTGCTCCTCATCGGCTGCATCGGCAAGCTCGCCAGCCTCGGATGCCTTGCTGATGATCCCCAACCCGTCCCTCAACCACTGCACGGCAGCGCCGGCGATGAAGATCGAGCCCTCGAGGGCATAGGTGGTCACGCCGTCGAGACGATAGGCGATCGTCGTCAGCATGCGGTGGGAGGAGTTGACCCTTTCCACGCCCGTGTTGAGCAGCGCGAAACAGCCGGTGCCGTAGGTCGATTTCATCATGCCCGGTGCAAAACACGCGTTTCCGATGGTCGCCGCCTGTTGGTCGCCTGCAACGCCGAGGATCGGGATTGCGGCACCAAACAGGTCTGGCGTCGTTTCACCGAACTCGTCGGCGCAATCCCTGACGTCCGGCAGGAGGGAAGGGGGTATCCCCAGGATGGCGAGAAGTTCGTCGTCCCAGCAGTTTTCGGTAATATTGTAGAGCAACGTCCGGCATGCATTGGTGGCATCGGTCAGATGCCTCTTGCCGCCGGTCAGTTTGTAGATCAGCCAGCTATCGATCGTGCCGAAGCAGACAGAGCCGGCCTCCGCCTTGTCTCTCAAGCCATCGACATTCTCGAGCAGCCAGCGCAATTTCGTTCCGGAAAAATACGGATCGAGCAGAAGTCCGGTCTTGGCGGAAAATAGCTTCTCGTATCCGTCCGCTCTGAGGCTTTCGCAGATTTCGGCCGTGCGACGGTCCTGCCAGACAATGGCCGGGTGAAGTGGTGCACCCGTGTCGCGGTCCCAGACGACGGTCGTCTCGCGCTGGTTGGTTATGCCGATGGCGGCGATGTCGTTGGCCTCAAGCTTCGCATTCTCCAAAGACTCGCGAACGACGTCGACCACGGTTTGCCAGATCTCCTGCGGATCGTGTTCGACCCAGCGCGGCTGCGGATATGACTGGGTAATTTCCCGCTGCGCAGAGGCGACCATTTTCATCTCTCCATCGAAAACGATAGCCCGAGACGATGTCGTTCCCTGGTCGATTGCGAGAACATAGCTGCTCATTCATGCGCTCCGATAAGGCAGAAAGCTGCCATCCCGCCGGTCGGCAAGCTGTTTGTGGGATGGCTTTGCGGGGAAAAGGCCGCCGGGTGAACCGGCGGCCAAGGGGTGGCTCAGGCCATCGGGCCCAAGCCTGTAGATCCCGTTACTTGGACTGCCAGCTCTTCACCAGCTCGTCGTAGTTTACGGTCTGCGGCTTTTCCTTCTCCTCGGCAATCTTCAGCTGAGGTGCAAGGTTGCCCTTGGAGACGGCATCCTTGTTCCAGTAGGCCAGATCATGCTCTTCGGCGAGTTTGGGGCCAATATCGCCCTGGACCTTGGACCGCTCGATGCGCTCCATGACCTTTTCCTGGGCTTCGCAAAGCGAATCCATGGACGCCTGCGCCGTCTTGGCACCGGATGCCGCATCGCCGATAGCCTGCCACCAGAGCTGGGCAAGTTTCGGATAATCCGGGACGTTGGTGCCTGTTGGCGACCATTGCACGCGGGCGGGCGAGCGATAGAACTCGATCAGGCCGCCAAGCTTCGGTGCGCGCTCGGTGAAGCTCTTGTCGCGGATGGTCGACTCGCGGATGAAGGTCAGGCCGACATGGCTCTTCTTGACGTCGACCGTCTTCGAAGTGACGAACTGCGCGTAGAGCCAGGCGGCCTTGGCGCGGTCGGTCGGTGTCGATTTCATCAGCGTCCAAGATCCGACGTCCTGGTAGCCGAGCTTCATGCCGTTCTTCCAGTAGACGCCATGCGGGCTTGGAGCCATGCGCCATTTCGGCGTGCCGTCGTCGTTCATGACCGGCAGGCCGGGCTTGACCATGTCGGCAGTGAACGCCGTGTACCAGAAGATCTGCTGGGCGATATTCCCCTGTGCCGGCACGGGGCCGGATTCGGAGAAGGTCATGCCCTGCGATTCCTGGGGAGCATAGGCCTTGATCCAATCCAGATATTTCTGGATCGAGTAGACGGCTGCAGGTCCGTTGGTGTCGCCACCGCGCGCAACGCAGGAGCCGACCGGACGGGATTTGTCGTCGACCTTGATGCCCCATTCGTCGACGGGAAGGCCGTTCGGCAACCCCTTGTCGCCGTTTCCGGCCATGGAAAGCCAGGCGTCGGTGAAGCGCCAGCCGAGCGACGGGTCCTTCTTGCCGTAGTCCATATGGCCGAAGACCTTCTTGCCACCGACATCGCGGCCGGTGAAGAATTCGGCAATATCCTCATAGGCCGACCAGTTGACCGGCACCCCGAGCTCGTAACCGTATTTGGCCTTGAAATCGGCCTTGTTCTTCGCGTCGTTGAACCAATCGTACCGGAACCAGTAGAGGTTGGCGAACTGCTGGTCGGGAAGTTGGTAGAGCTTCTTGTCCGGAGCTGTGGTGAAGGACGTACCGATGAAGTCCTTGAGATCGAGACCGGGATTGGTCACGTCCTTGCCTTCGCCGGCCATCCAGTCGGTCAGGTTGCGGACCTGCTGGTAGCGCCAGTGGGTGCCGATCAGGTCGGAGTCGTTGACCCAGCCGTCATAGAGGTTCTGGCCGGTCTGCATCTGCGTCTGGATCTTTTCGACGACGTCGCCTTCCTGGATGACGTCGTGGGTGACCTTGATGCCGGTGATGGCGGTAAAGGCCGGTGCCAGCACCTGCGATTCATACTGGTGGGTGGTCAGGGATTCCGAGACGACCTTGATTTCCATGCCTTTGAAAGGCTTGGCAGCGTCCACGAACCACTGCATTTCCTTTTCCTGCTCTGCCGGCGACAGCGTCGACATGTCGCCGATTTCCTTGCCGAGAAAGGTCTTTGCCTCCTCCATTCCCGCATAGGCAGTCCCAGTCACGGCCAGCAACAAGGCTGCCGTTGTCGTCAGTAGATGCGTTCGCATAATATCCTCCCGAATTGCGATTGCAGTTGTGTCAGTCCCGGAGCGCCGAATATCGGCGACCCGTATCGACTTGCCTCAGACGAAGCGGAATACGCCGACGGCGTAGGCAACGGAGAGAGCAAGAGCCCACCACAGGTTGGGTCCGACAAGACCCAGCCATGCGAGATGAATGAATGCGGAACCGAGCAGCGACACGAAGAACCGATCGCCGCGGGTCGTTTCGAAATGCAGGATGCCAACGCGCGGATTCCCGCCCGGCGAGACATATTCCCAAAGCCCCATGCCCAGCAGCAGGGCGAATATCACCACGAAGAAAATGATCGTCGGCGGCGTCCATGCCATCCAGCTGAAATCGAGGTTCATGATCATACCCTCCCGAGGGCAAAGCCCTTGGCGATGTAGTTTCGAACGAAGTAGATAACGAGCGCACCGGGGATCAGCGTCAGCACGCCTGCCGCCGCGAGCAGTCCCCAGTCCATACCGGCAGCCGAGACGGTTCTGGTCATCGTTGCCGCTATCGGCTTGGCGTCGGTCGTCGTCAGCGTCCGGGCGAGTAGCAACTCAACCCAGGAGAACATGAAGCAGAAGAACGCCGCCACCCCGATGCCGCTGGCGATCAGCGGAATAAAGATCTTCACGAAGAAACGCGGGAAGGAATAGCCATCGATATAGGACATCTCATCGATCTCCTTCGGCACACCGGACATGAAACCCTCGAGAATCCACACCGCCAGCGGCACGTTGAAGAGGCAGTGGGCGAGAGCGACGGCGATGTGCGTATCGATCAGTCCGAAGGCCGAGTAGAGCTGGAAGAACGGCAGGGCAAAGACCGCTGGCGGTGCCATGCGGTTGGTCAGCAGCCAGAAGAACAGGTGTTTGTCGCCGAGGAAGCGGTAGCGTGAGAAGGCATAGGCGGCCGGCAGCGCAGCAGAAACCGAGATCACCATGTTCATGACCACATAGATGATCGAGTTGATGTAGCCGGAATACCAGGCACTGTCGGTAAAGATGATGACATAGTTGTGCAGCGTCGGGGCGTGGGGATAGAGCGTCATCGAGGAAACGATTTCCTCGTTGGTCTTGAAGCTCATATTGACCAGCCAGTAGATCGGCAGCAGCAGGCACAGAATATAGATCGTCGGGATCAGGAAGCCGAAGCGCGATCCCTCTGCCTTGAGGACCGGATTGGCGGATGGAGCGTGAGCGATAGCCATATCAGGTCTCCGCGTCGTAGCTGGTCATCACGGTGTAGAAAACCCATGAGAGCAGCAGGATGATCAGGAAGTAGATGATCGACATGGCCGCAGCCGGGCCGAGATCGAACTGTCCGAGCGCGGTCTTCACCAAATCGATCGACAGGAACGTGGTCGAGTTGCCAGGTCCGCCGCCGGTGACGACGAAAGGCTCGGTGTAGATCATGAAGCTGTCCATGAAGCGCAGCAGGATGGCGATGGTCAGCACCCGCTTCATTTTCGGCAACTGGATGTAGCGGAATACCGCCATGCCGGACGCGCCGTCGATCTTGGCGGCTTGGTAAAAAGCATCCGGAATTGACACCAGTCCGGCATAGCACAGCAGCACCACGAGGCTCGTCCAGTGCCAGACATCCATGACGATGACGGTGAGCCAGGCATCGAGCGGATTGCGCACGTAGTTGTAGTCGATGCCCATGGAGTTCAGCGTATGCCCAAGCAACCCGATATCGCCGCGTCCGAACACCTGCCAGATCGTTCCGACCACGTTCCAGGGAATGAGCAGCGGTAGCGCCATCAGCACCAGGCAGACGGGGACGCCGAGCCCCTTTTTCGGCATGTTCAGCGCGATGAATATCCCGAGCGGAATTTCGAGCGCGAGGATGATGAAAGAGAACACAAGGTTGCGTTCCAGCGCCGACCAGAAGCGGTCGGATTTCAGCGTCTGGACGAACCAGTCGGTACCGGCCCAGAAGAACTGGTTGTTCCCGAACGTGTCCTGGACCGAATAATTGACCACCGTCATCAGCGGGATCACCGCCGAAAAGGCCACCAGCACCAGCACCGGCATGACGAGGAACCAGGCCTTGTTGTTCCATGGCTTGTTCATGCCCGTTCCTCACGGCCGACACGCCAGGAATCGGCGTAGATACTGATGGCGGCGGGATCGAAGGTGATCCGCGGCTCGGATGGGATCTCGCCGTCTTCGGGGACGATGATGGCAATCGGCTGGCCCGAAAACTCTGCGCGTACGATTTTCTGGCGGCCGATATCCTCGACCTTGCTGATCGTCACCGGCATGCCGTCGCGGGCGATGCGGATGAATTCAGGGCGAATACCGAGCTCTGTCTTCACGGCCTTGCCGGTGTCGGGCGCATAGCCGAGCGCCAGGGTCTGGTCGCCGACATGCACGGAGCTGCCTTCGACGCGCGCCGCCATGACGTTCATGCCCGGCGAGCCGATGAAATAGCCGACGAAAGTGTGGCTTGGCCGCTCGAACAGCTCGGCCGGCGTCCCGATCTGGACGATCTGTCCGTCGTACATGACGACGACCTTGTCTGCGAAGGTGAGCGCCTCCGTCTGGTCATGGGTCACATAGACCATGGTGTAGCCGAACTGCTTGTGCAGCAGCTTCAGTTGCGACCGAAGCTGCCATTTCATATGCGGATCGATGACCGTCAGCGGCTCGTCGAACAGGATCGCGCTGACGTCGTTGCGCACGAGACCACGGCCGAGGGAGATTTTCTGCTTCTGATCGGCGGTAAGACCGCTCGCCTTGCGGTTCGCCCAGCTCGCAAGATCTATCATGTCGAGCGTCTCGCGCACCCGGCGGTCTACATCTGCTTCCACCATGCCCCTGTTGCGCAGCGGAAATGCCAGGTTGTCGTAGACCGTCATGGTGTCGTAGACGACCGGAAACTGGAAGACCTGGGCAATGTTGCGCTCCTGCGTCGGCAGGTCGGTGACATCGCGACCGTCGAAGAGGATGCGGCCGTGCGAAGGGCGCAGCAGGCCCGAGATGATGTTGAGCAAGGTCGTCTTGCCGCAACCGGAAGGCCCCAGCAGCGCATAGGCGCCGCCGTCGCGCCACTCGTGGTGGACTTCGCGGAGCGCATAATCCTTGTCTGCCGTCGGGTTCGGCGCATAGGCATGGCGGATGTGATCGAGCGTGATGCGTGCCATTTCCGGTCTCCTATCCGTTCGCCGCGCGGGCAATCGAGTGCCCCACGGTATCGAAGGCCATCAGGTGGCGGGTATCGACGAACAGGTCGACGATGGTGTCGGGATCGATATCGTGGATGCCATGTTCCAGCATCACCCAGCGCGAGCCTGCCGCCTCCACGTGGATAAAGCTTTCGGACCCGGCGATTTCGGAGATGATCACCCGGGCCTTGAGGGCTGCCGAAGTTTCGTGCCGCCTTCCGACGGACAGATGGTGAGGCTGGAAGGCTATGACGCACGGACCTTCCGGCACGCTGGCGAGGTGGTCCGGCAGCTGCAGGATCGTTTCTCCGTCGCGCTGCAGCGCATTGCCGGCGCGCACCAGTGCGATCGTGTTCAGTGGCGGATCGGCGAAGGTCCGGGCGGTGACGAGATCGGCGGGATTGCGATAGACGTCTATGGTCGGACCGAACTGGCTGATACGCCCTTCGCTGAGCGACGCGGTGTTGCCGCCGAGCAGCAGGGCCTCGGACGGTTCGGTCGTGGCATAAACGAAGATCGATCCCGAGGCCGCAAACAGGCGCGGCAGTTCCTCGCGCAACTCCTCGCGGAGCTTGTAATCTAGATTGGCGAGCGGCTCGTCGAGCAGAACGAGGCGGGCGTTCTTGACGATGGCACGCGCCAGCGCCGTGCGCTGCTGCTGGCCACCGGAGAGGTTGAGCGGCAGGCGGTCGAGATAGGGCGTCAGCTTCATGAGCTCGGCGGCCTTGCGGACCTCGCGATCCACCGTCTGCTTATCCTTGCCGGCAATCCGCATTGGCGATGCGATATTCTCGTAGACCGTCATCGCCGGATAATTGATGAACTGCTGATAGACCATGGCGACCGAGCGCTTCTGCACCGGCAGGCCGGTAACGTCGATGCCATCGAAGTGAACCGTTCCCGAGGTTGGCTTGTCCAGCCCGGCCATCAGCCGCATCATAGACGTCTTGCCGGATAAGGTCGGACCCAGCAGGACGTTCAGTGTACCTCCCTGAAGGACAAGGTTGGAAGGGTGAATATGATATTCGCTGCCCGCCATCTTGGCCACATTTCGCAATTCCAGCATTAAATCCCCGTGCCTCCTCCAAACCAGCGGTGATATTTCCTCAAGCGGCAAACGCTCCTAGTGCGCAATCACCCCGGCGATAAAAGTCTCAAGTTCTGCGGCCTGATCCTTCGACAGATACAGTCCCTTTTTGGTCCGGCGCCAAAGCACGTCCTCCGCGTGCCTCGCCCATTCCTCGTCGATCAGCCACCTGACCTCGCATTCGAAAAGGTCGTCGCCGAAATGACGGCCGAGATCGGACGCGCTTTCGGCCTTGCCGAGCAGCGGCGCCGCGTTCGTGCCGTAGAGCCGGACAAGCCGTCGGGCGTGGCGGTCGGCAAGGAACGGGTAGGCGCCCTTGAGCTTGGCAACTTCGCTTTCATAGCCCGTCGCGGCAAACGCACCGCCGGGCAGGCTGCTGCCGGCCGTCCAGACCTTGCCCTTCACACCGATAGCCTCGCCAATCTTCTCCAGCGCGTGCTCTGCAAGGCGCCTGTAGGTGGTAAGCTTGCCACCGAAGATGTTGAGCAGTTCACCACCACCGGGCAGTTCCTCGCGCTTCAGGACATAGTCCCGTGTCGCTTCCTGCGCCTTCGAGGCGCCGTCGTCGAACAGCGGACGAACCCCGGAATAGGACCAGACGATGTCATCAGGCGTGACCGGCTCGGCGAAATATTCGCTGGCGGCGCTGCAGAGATAGTCGACCTCGCGCTGCGTGATGCGGATATCCTTCGGATCGCCCTCGAAATCCTGGTCGGTCGTGCCGATGAGGGTAAAGTCCTGCTCGTAGGGGATGGCGAAGATGATGCGATTGTCAGGATTCTGGAAGAAATAGGCGCGTGGATCGTCGAACTTCTTCCTGACGACGATGTGGCTGCCCTGGACCAGCCGCACATTGTGAACCTGGTTATTGCCGAATGCGCTGGACAGCACCTGATCGACCCAGGGGCCCGCCGCGTTGACAAGCATGCGGGCCTGGAAGCTATCGATCCGGCCCGTCGCCATGTCCTGCGTCTCGATGAACCACGCATCCTTTTCCCAGCGCGCCGACCGCACGCGGGTCCGGGGCATGATCTGGGCGCCGCGATCGGCCGCATCCCGGGCGTTGAGGACGACAAGCCGCGCATCGTCGACCCATCCGTCGGAATACTCAAAGGCTTTGCTAAAGAGCGATTTCAACGGTTTGCCTGCCGGATCCTTGCGCATGTCGACAACGGACGTGGCCGGAAGCAGCTTTCGGCCGCCGATATGGTCGTAGAGGAAGAGCCCGAGGCGAATGAGCCAAGCCGGGCGGATGCCGCCCTTCTGGTAGGGCAGGACGAAGCGCATCGGCCAGATAATATGCGGCGCCATGGCCCACAGCACCTCCCGCTCCATCAGCGATTCGCGAACCAGCCGGAATTCGTAGTGTTCGAGATAGCGCAGACCACCGTGGATGAGCTTCGTCGATCCGGAAGACGTGCCTGAGGCGAAATCGTTCATTTCCGCAAGCGCGACCTTATAGCCACGGCCGGCCGCGTCGCGCGCAATGCCGCAGCCGTTGATGCCGCCGCCAATGACAAAAAGATCGAACATGCTATCCCCCACTGCCTCTCCCCCAAGAGCCAGACCTTCGCAATGCAAAAATTTATTGCGCTTGCGGTATTGAAGCCATCTGAAACGAAAACATAACGAATGTCAAACGAAAGTTTCGCGGGTCAGCTTGCTTTGGAAGTCTCGATCAGGGCGACGTTGCTGTCGTGGCAGATCGTTCGGATGGCCTCCACGGAACAGTGGTCGGTGATCAATGTCTGAACCTGCGACAACTGGCCGATCCGCACCGGCGCCGTCCGCTCGAATTTGGTGGAGTCCGCCACCAGAATGACGTGGCGGGCATTGGCGATAATCGCCTGCGCGACCTTCACCTCGCGAAAATCGTAGTCGAGAAGGGCGCCGTCGGAATCGATGGCGGAGGCGCCGATAACCGCGTAGTCTACCTTGAATTGCCGGATGAAATCGACGGCGGCTTCCCCGACGATGCCGCCGTCCGAGGCGCGCACGACGCCACCCGCAACCACGACTTCGATTGCCGAATATAGACGCAACCTATTGGCAACATTGATGTTGTTAGTGATCACCATGAGTTCGTGATGGGCGATCAAGGCCTCGCTCACGGCCTCGGTCGTCGTGCCGATATTGATGAACAGCGACGCGTTGTTGGGAATGAGCTGGGCAGCCGCCGCGCCGATCGACTGCTTCTCGGCCGAGGCTATCTGGCGCCGCTGTTCGTAGCGCACATTCGCTGTACCGCTGGGCAGGCTGGCGCCGCCGTGCATGCGCGTCAGCATCTGCCCGTCGCAGAGATCGTTGAGATCCTTGCGTATGGTTTGCGGCGTCACATTGAAACGCGTCGCGAGATCGTCGACGAGAACACGCCCCGTCGATTTGGCAAGAGCAACGATCTCGGTCTGGCGATCTGTCAAAAACATCGATTCATCCTTCGCTGGCATCGAGTTTGCGCGAAAGCGAACTTAACCGCAATGAAAGAGAAAACTATAAGGTGATCTGTTCGTCAACAGCACGAAACCGACGCTAAATCCATCACGGCTGGTTTGCGCCGTCAGGCTTTGCCTTCTCCCAATACCACGCCGCA
This sequence comes from Rhizobium tumorigenes, assembly GCF_003240565.2. Classification (NCBI taxonomy): domain Bacteria; kingdom Pseudomonadati; phylum Pseudomonadota; class Alphaproteobacteria; order Hyphomicrobiales; family Rhizobiaceae; genus Arminella; species Arminella tumorigenes. The sequence continues at coordinate 342,933 of NZ_CP117258.1, read as the reverse complement.
TAGGTAAGCTTGCGTTCATGGCTTTGCTTCAGAAGCGCGCGAATGGGTCGCATCTCGTCTCTCTCGCAGGCCACCCAGACATAGGTCTGCGCCTCCACAGTGCTGATTGCAGCCCTGACTGCGTCGCCGAACCGATTGCCGGCATCGCTCCCGCCATCCTTCCGATGGAGCCAGCGGACATCCAGAGTTCCCGATGTCGGCAAGGGTTGCTCCTCTCCTGCATCCTCCACCTCGATGATCGCCTGTATGCGGGTATTGGCCGGCACCTCTGCCGCGATCCGGGCGATGGCTGGAAGCGCCGTCGCATCGCCTGCGAGGAGCATGGACGACGCCTGCGGAATACCACCGCCGCCGGGACCTAGAAGTGCCAGCTTTTGCCCCGGTCTCGCGTTGCGCGCAAATTCGGCACCGGGCACCGCGACACCGTGCGTGGCATGCTGGAGAAAATCGATCCATAGTTCGCGGCGTGCGACGTCGACGGCGCGGATCGTATAGACGCGCACCGCGAGTTCGTCTTTCCCCTCGGGCCAGCCCGTCCTGCCGTCCGGCAGCAGGATAGGCCAGACCGGCATGCGTCCGTCCGGCGGCAGCAGAACACGCACATGCATGCCGCCACCGCTGAACGGCGCGATATCCTCGCAGCTGAATTTGACCCTTCGCATATGCGGCGTGACATCCTCTGCGGACAGCACGGTCACTTCGCGCAGATCGGGGAGAATGCCGGGAGCGGGTGGCTTCGACCAGCTAAGCTCGAAAGGTTCTTTACCGGCGAAGTAGACGAGATGCTCTGCAACGTTGTTGCAGCTCAACTGCAGCGCCTGTTCGGTCGCGCAGGTGAGTTCTATGAGCAGGCGGCTGTCGTCGAGGCGGATGGCGACAAGTCCCGTTTCGCTCGTCAGCAGCGCCAGATTGCCCGCCCTCTCGACGGTGGAGTGCTCGACGAAATGCTCGCAGATCTCATCCAGCATGGCCGCGGCATCACGTGGAATTGCGACGCCGCTCAATTTGAATTCCTGCGCCACACTCATGCGATATCCTCCTTGTCTGCAGCGGGACGGGGGACGTCGGCTACCGGCCGGGCTTGCGCTGCCGAGTGGCGCCCGCGCGGCACGATCATAGGGGTTCCCGTCACCGGATCCGGGACGATGACGCAGGCAAGGCCGAAGACGTCTTCGATCAGTTGCTCGGTCACGATCGCTGCCGGCGGGCCTTCCGCAACGATGGCGCCGTCGCGCATCGCGATCAGGTGCGTGGCATAGCGGCAGGCATGGTTGAGATCATGCAGCACCGCCACGACGGTGCGCCCGTCGGCATTGATATCGGCCAAAAGGTCGAGCAGGTCGATCTGGTGCGTGATGTCGAGAAAGGTGGTTGGCTCGTCGAGGAGCAGGATCGGCGTCTGCTGGGCCAGAACCATGGCGAGCCAGACCCTCTGTCGTTGCCCACCGGACAGTTCGTCGACGAGCCGGGTGGCAATGTCGGCGACGCCCGTCGCTGACATCGAAGCGGCGACGGCCTGCTGATCGGCCGCCGACCACTGGCGAAAGATGGACTGGTGCGGATAACGGCCGCGCGACACGAGGTCTTCGACGGTAATGCCGTCAGGCGCGATCGAACTTTGGGGCAAAAGCCCGAGCCGACGCGCCACGTCCCTGGCCGGCAGACTGCCTATGCTGGCCCCGTCGAGGATGATCTCCCCCTGCGTCGGCCGCAGCAGGCGCGACAAGGCCCGCAGCAATGTCGACTTGCCGCAGGCATTCGGGCCGACGATAACGGTAAATGCGTTATCCGGAATAGTCACCGAGAGCTCGCGGGCGACCGTCAACTCCCGGTAGCGCAAAGTCACTGCTTCCGCGCGCAGTCTGGCCGTCGTCATTTGCGTCCCTCGCTGACTAGCACCCATATGAAATATAGGCCGCCGATATTGAACGTCATCACGCCGACCGGCAGCTGGAGGCCTAGCGCGTGCTGGGCTGCCCAGTCCGCGGCGACGAGCAGCATTCCGCCCATCAGCGCCGATGGCACGAGCGCCACCCCGGCCGACCGGGTCACGCGCCGTGCAAGCTGTGGCGCTGCTAGTGCGATGAAGGCGATGGGGCCTGCCGCAGCTGTCGCTACCGCGATCAGCGCCACGCCGATGACGGCCAGCGCCAGCCGGACGCGATCCGGGGACACACCAGACGAAAGCGCCGCCTCGTCGCCGAGTTCGAGCTGACGGAGCGGCCTTGCCAGGGCAACGGCCATAGGCACGAGCACTGCCAGCGCCACCGATACCGCCAGCAGTCGATCAAGGCCGAGGCCGTTCAGCGAGCCTGCCGCCCACATGGCAGCCGACATCGCAACCTGCAGGTCTGCCTTGCGGATCATCCAGACATTGGCGGCAGACAGCATGGCGGCGACGGCGATACCGACGACGATCAGCCGAAATCCGTCGATACCCCCTCGATAGGTCAGCATGTAGACTGCGATCGCCGTTGCCAGACCGCCGATCAGTGCGCCCGTGGCTGTCCCTAAATAGCCCTCCGACAACAGCAGCATCGCCACCAGCGCGCCGGTGTGGGCGCCCGCGGAAAAGCCGATGATATCCGGCGAACCGAGCGGATTGCGCGTCAACGACTGGAAGATGCCGCCACTGATCCCAAGTGCGGCGCCGATCAGCAGCGCAAGCAGGGCGCGGGGCAAACGCCATTCGAGAACAATCATTTCCTGCATCTGGTCGCCCCGCCCCGAAAGCGTCCGCGCCACACCCGATATTGAAACCGCATAGTCGCCGGAGACGAGCGACAGCAGTACGAGCAGGAGGCAGACGAACAGCATGATGGCGCAGGCGATAACAGTCCGGCTGCGCAGCCGCAGAGAAAGCCGCCCGCGAGGTGAGCGCAGAACAATGACGCCCGGATCCGCCGCCGCCTTCACAAGCCGCTCACTTTCTGACGCTGCACCAGCAGGATGAGCACGGGAGCACCGATGAAGGCGGTGACGATACCAGCTTCCAGCTCGCCTGGCAGGAGAAGGCGCCCGACGATATCGGCGGACAGCAGCAGAATTGGCGCAAAGATCATCGTACCGGCGAAAATCAGCCGTTGATCGGGGCCCAACAGCCAGCGGACGACATGCGGCGTCATAAGACCGATAAAGCCGATCGGTCCGACCGCCGCCGTGCCGCCACCGGCAAGAAGGGTCACGGACACCGCAGCCAGCACGCGGGTGCGGATAACATGGGTCCCCAACGCCCGGGCGGTATCATTGCCGAGCGCTAACGAATTCAGCGCCGGTGCGATGACGCCTGCGATGGCAAGCCCCACAATAATGAACGGCGCCACCGCAGACACCACCGCCATGTCGCGGCCACCGAGAGCGCCGATCGACCAGAGCCGCATGCTGTCGAAGCCGACCGGATCGAGCAGCACGATGGCCGATCCGATGCCGCCAAGCACCGCATTGATCGCGACGCCGGCAAGCAGCAGCCGGACCGGGGTCGCTCCGGCGCGACCGAGCGATCCGAGCGCATAGACGATCACAGTGACGACAATGGCCCCGAGAAAGGCGAACCAAAGATAGGTGCTGACGGCCTGCAGGCCGAATACGCCGGCAGCGATCGTCACGAAAAAGACAGCGCCGGCATTGACGCCGAGCAGACCGGGATCGGCCAACGCATTGCGGGTGATCGCCTGGATGATGGCACCGGACACACCGAAACCCGCTCCGCATAAAAGCCCGAGCAGCGTGCGCGGCAAGCGATAGTCCCGAACCGCGATGTGATCCGGCAGGCGAGCGTCATAGGCCGTCAGCGCATCGAAGACGGTGGAAATCGAGACAGAACGGGCGCCGACCGCCAGGCTGATCAGGCACAGGACTACCAGCAGCAGGCAGCCTGCAGCGGCAATTGCCAATCGTCGCCGGACTGCATGGCGCTTTCCCGCTGTGCGCGCCGGCGGTGTTGTGGCGGACGGCATCAAGGGGCAATTCCGGCGCGGACCGCAGAGGCTACGGGTGTCTTGGGATCGCCATCGAGTGCTGCTGCGATATCGGCCTCGAGCGCGGATAAAACGAAGGGCAACGACAGCACGCTGCCGAAAGAAAGGGCGGCTGCGACCGTGCCGCCTGCAAAGACTTCGCGACCCTCGGAATGGGCTTTCAGGACACGGCGCATCGGCAGGGCCGCGAGATCCGTCGCAGTCTCGGGAGACGATACCCACATGACGAGGTCCGCTTCGAGAGCGGACAGGTCTTCCGGCGAGAGCTTCTGGTAGAAGTTTTTGGAACCGTCGAGCAGGCGGTTGGCGGCAGTTGGGGTAAATCCGAGCTCGGTCAGGAAATGGCCGCGGGTGTCCGAGGATGCGAAAAATCCAGTCTCGCTGCCGTAGTGATAGGCGGCGACGGCAGTGCGTCCGGCCCAATCCGGATGCCGCTGGCGCGCGGCCGCAAAGTCATTCCTGGTTTTGGCAACCAGTTCGTCGGCCAGACGATCTTTGCCGACTGCGCGACCGATGAGCCGTGTCATCTCATCCCACGGCATGCCGTAGGCCGGAAACGCCTTCGGCTGCATCAGCACGGGCGCAATGCGCGAAAGCCCGGCATATTCTGCTTCCGATATGCCTGACCCGATGCCAACAATCAGATCCGGCTGCAAGGTCGCGACGAGTTCCAGCCCGACATTGCCCTTGATGACAGCGGGGCGGGCGTCCTTCAGAAAAGGTTGAGCCCAGGGCCAGACTGCAGACGGCTGGTTACCGAACCAGTCGCGGATCGCAAGCGGGATGACCTCGAGCGCGAGCAAGGGATCCTGGGTGAGGTATCCAAGCGACACAACGCGCGTGGCGGGCCTCGGCAGGGCAGTCACGCCGAAGGCATGGTCGAATTGCAGCGGCCCGTCGGCAGCAATGGCGGGGGTGTGCATCAGGGCTGGCGCCAGCAGAGCGGTCGCGAGCCCACACAGCAGGTCGCGACGACTGGTAACGGGGAGAGCCATGAGATCCATTCCTGTATTTGTGATTGCGCCCGGAGATAGCTTACCGGAGGCGCTACCAGGTGTAGCGCAGGGTCGCCCGCACTGCGCGACGGTCGCCGTAGTAGGCGGCCAGACTGTAGTCGTCGATGCTGGCTACATATTCCTTGTCGAAGATATTGGTGGCGTTGACGGCCAGGGCAACGCCGTTCTTGAACTTGTAGTTGAGCGCCGCGTCGAAGACCGTTCTCGAGGCAAGCGGCAGCGTGTTGGCATTGTCGCCGAACGTCTTGCCGACAAAACGGGCGCCCATCCCGACATTGATGTCACCGATCGCGCCTTTGCCGGGAATGGTATAGTCGGCCCAGAGCGTTGCCATGTGGTTGGGAACGAGCTCGGGCCGGTTGCCGATCAGCCCCGTGGTCGCGTCATCCTTGATCCGAGCGTCCCAATACGAATAGCCTGCCGTCAGGTTCAGCCGGTCGGTGAGTGCGACCTTGCTCTCGAACTCGATACCCTTCACGTTCACCTTGCCCACCTGGTACTGGTAGGAATAGTCCGACGCCCACTGTGCCACGTTTTTCTGGGTCAGGTCGAACAGCGCGAGGGTAAACAGCGCATCCATACCCTCGGGCCGGTATTTTGCACCGATTTCGTACTGTGTGCCCTCCTGCGGCTTGGGCGTGCCGAGGAAGGTCGAGCGGCTTGCTGCCAGCGGCTGGAAAGATTCCGAATAATTGGCGTAGACCGAGAGCTCGGGGGTTGCCTTGAAGGTAAGCCCGGCGCGCTTGGAGAAATTCGTGTCGACCGCGTCGTCGCGGATGCCAGAGCTCTCCGACATGGTGTCGGCGTGATCGTAGCGGCCACCGAGCGTCAGGATCCAGCGCTCATTAATCGTCAGCTGTTCCTGGAGGTATGTGCCCGCAGTTGTCAGCCTTGTCCTTGTGTCCACGGGTGCGCCGAACGAAATGCAGCGAGTGCCGCAATAGACGGGGTTGCTGTCATCGAGGACGCCACCGGCAGAACCGTCGAGGCGACGTTCGCTGTTGCTGTCGCGGCCATAATCGGCGCCCAGGAGCGTGCGGCTTTCGAACGGGCCGTAGCTGCCGTCATATTGGAGCTGGTTGTCGATCTGAAATCGCTTGCTATGGCCATAAATTGCCAATGCCGCGCGGCTCGAGGCAGGATCGGCAGTTCCGAGATAGATCTGCTGATAGGTCATGTCGAGATCGGTGTAACGGGCATTCTGCCGGAACTCGAAACCGTTGCCAAAATCGTGGCGCAGCTGATAGCCGACATTGCGCTCGATGGTGTCGACCCTGTCGAAATCGGGCTCACCGAGATAGGTCTCGGAATCGATTCCCGACTTGTAGGGAATGGCATGGCCGGGGTTGCCGTCGCGCTTGTTGTAATCCGTCAGGATGGTGACGGTGGTGTCGGTGTCCGGCGACCAGGTCAGCGCCGGCGCGACGTAAACGCGATCGTCGTTGGTATGGTCGATGCCGGCATTGGCATTCTGCCATTTTCCGGTGACGCGGTAGGTCCAGATGCCATCCTTGTCGAGCGCTCCGCCGAAGTCGGTGCCGGTCTCGACATGTCCGTCGCCAACCGTCGTATAGACCTCCCCAAATTCCCGGTCTTGCGGGACCTTGGTGACTGCATTGACGATACCGCCGGGGCCGGAAAGGCCGAACAGCGTGGAGTTGGAGCCCTTCAATACATCGATCAGTTCCATGCCGTACGGCTCGAGGCGGCTGGCGGTAAAGGAGCCACCGACACGCATCGGCAGACCGTCCCGAAAAGTGCCGTCGGTCGTCTGGTAGAAGCCGCGGATCAAAAAGTGGTCGTAGCGATCGTCGGAGCCGTAGATGTCGGTGGAAACGCCGGGCGTGTAGGCCAAAGCCTGGTCGAGGTTTGTGACACCGCGCTCCTTCATTTCCTTGGCGGTGACGACGGAAACCGAGGCCGGCGCGTCGAGAAGCGGCGTGTCGGTCTTGCTGCTGGAGCGGGAACTCTTTGCGACAATCGTCTTGTCGATGGTGCCAGCTCGGTCGCCTTGACCCGCAATGGTGATCTTGGCAAGCGTCGTTGCCTGCGCGTCGTCCGACTGCGCGAAAACCGGGGTTGCAGCAAGCAGCGCCGAACTCGACAGAAGCGCGACCATCAGACGTCCGGTCGTCGTCTTAAAGGATGTGCCCGCCGGCGATACAGTCGTCCTAGCCTCGCGAAACATCACGGCAGCCCCCTGCAATAAATCTATCAAATACCTGAAAAGTCTGCGGAATACCGACCAACGACGATGATCAATAAGTTGACTATTTAACTCCTGTATTGTTTGTTGACTTGTGATGTCAACTATTGCCGGCAAATTTTCCGATCTTTCCACCGGTCTTGCCGAGAGGGCGCGCGGCAACCGGAGATTTGCGATGCAAAAACACCGGCGTTAACCTCCCGGTCAACGTCGGTGTCATGGAAGTGGCCTGAATACGAGGCGGCGCGGCATAGTCCGACGGTAGGGCACGTTGTCCGGACCTCCATAGAGCGCCCGGTTCAGGACATATGTCTCAGTTACCGAGCGCGTCGCTGCCCGATATCGAATGGTTGGACAGTTCGTAATCCTCGACATGAACGAGGCATCCCTGCGGTTTCAGGAAAACGATGCCGTAGGCGCCCGGTTCATCGACGGAGAGAGAGGTATCCTCCGTGTCGAATACCATCGGCTGCTGATGGACCGGGCTCTTGAATATCGAGAAAGGTATACCGCGATGGGAGCCGCCAATCGTGCGGTGAACATGGCCGGCGAAGATGTGACGGACATTCCCGTATTCGGCAAGGATATCGTAAAACTCCTCGCCGTTCCGAAGCTTGATCTTGTCCATCCCGGGAAACCCGGTGTCGAGCGGCGGGTGATGCATGAAGATGTAGACGGGCCGGTCGCCGGCACCGGCGAGGTTCTGCTTCAACCAGGCAAGCCGATTGTCGCACAGCACCCCGGCATGAACGTCCGGCGAGACATAGGGCGGCCCGGAAAGCGTATCGAGCAGAAGCATGACGCCTTTTTCGGTCTCGATCCGCTGCTGGATGAAGCCGTGCTCGTCACGCGGGCTTTCAGGGTAGGCCGCAATGAAGTTTTCGCGATTGTCGTGGTTGCCAACCAGCAGGTGGACGGGAATTTCGAGCGTGCCGAGCAGTTCGCGCAGTCTCGCATAGGATTGGCGACTGCCGCGGTGCGAGAGGTCGCCCGTCATCACCGCAAACTCAGCATCGCGGTGATGCAGGTTGACATGATCTATCCCTCTCGAAAGGCGCTGATAGGGATCTAGGCCGATGATCGTCTCTCCCTCGAGAACCATGTGCAGATCGGTGAATATAATAATTTTGCTCATGCGCTACTCCTGCCTGCGATGCCCGGAATGCCTTTCGTCGGGCATGTTTCCGGTTCGCACATTCCAGACCTTGCACGTCGTTTGCAACAGGTTTGCGTCAGCAGCCTGTTTGATTGCTACCGCAACAAGACACTTGACTGCCTGCATTTTAACAATAATGTAACGTTATAACATTTTATAGAGCAATGATGGATTTCCGACCTGTGCGAAATTTTGCGAGAGCCGCCCACCTTGACCGCCGTTGCAGGCCTGTCATAGATGCAATCGACGGTTCCCTTAGGATGACTCCAAGGGGATTAATAGGGAACACGGTGAGGGCCACCCGAATGGGACCAAGACCGTGACTGCCCCCGCAACTGTAAGCGGATTGCTGCTCATCCCAGGGCCTCAGGGCCATGTCACTGCGAAAGTTTCGCGGGAAGACAGATGATCGGCGCATATCCGCAAGTCAGGAGACCTGCCGTCAAGCGCTATCCCATCAACCCGGGCGGGGATGCCCGGAAAGGAAAAGATATGTCTCACCTGAATTTTCGCTATAGCCTGGCGCATCTCCGGCTCGATTGGGCTTCCGACAGCTGACGCTTTGATCTCAGCTTGCCTCGCTGCCGCATGCCTGCGGCACCAGGGCGCTCGCCGTCCCATAAAATCGAGATATTTTTCATGCGTCAGTTTCTGTCCAGCATTACGCTTGCCTGCGGGCTTCTCGGCATGGCCGCCCCCGCATTTGCGGCGACGACCTATCCACTTTCGATAACCAACTGCGGCCAGCAGGAGACCTTCACCAAGCCGCCTTCGAAGATAGTATCCATCGGCCAGGGGATGACCGAAGTTCTCCTGTCTCTCGGCCTTGCCGACAAGATCGTCGGCACGGCCGTTTGGGTAGGCCCCGTGCTTCCGCAATATGCGGAGGCCAACAGTAAGATCAAAAGGCTGGCCGACAACGATCCGAGCTTCGAATCCGTCGTCGGACGCCAACCCGACCTGGTGGCTGCGGAATTCGAGTGGCATGTCGGACCGCAGGGTTCCGTCGGAAAGCGGGAGCAATTCTCCGACCTCGGCATAAACACCTATATTTCACCAGCCGATTGTGTCGCCAAAGTCAATGCCGACGGCGGAGACGGGGTCCGCAAGCAGATGTTCAGCATGGATCTGGTCTATCAGGAGATCGCCCAACTCTCCGAAGTGTTCGATATCAAGGACCGCGGCGATGCCCTGATCGCCGACCTCAGGAAACGCGAGGCCACCGCTGTGGCATCCGTTGAAGGGGCTGCCGCCAAGCACCTGCCGATCGTCTTCTGGTTCTCGAGCAAGGAGGTGCGCGGCGATGCCTTCATAGCCGGCAAGAACGGTGCTCCAGCCTATATGATGAAGGCCCTCGATGCGCGCAACGTCGTGACGACAGAGGAGGAATGGCCGCTTGTCGGCTGGGAAACGATATCCCAGGCGAACCCGGCCGTCATCGTCATCGCCACCATGGATCGCCGCCGCTATGCGGCAGACGATCCCAAGGTGAAGCTGGACTTCCTGCAGAACGATCCCGTCACCAGCGAAATGGACGCCGTCAGGAACAAACGATTTGTGATGATGGATGCGCAGTCAATGAACCCGACGATCCGGACGATCGACGGCATCGAGGTTCTTGCAAATGGCATCAGGTCCTTCGGTCTGACCCGGTGAGCAACAGCGCAGTCGTAACACGGCGCAGATGGTGGGCGCTTCCGGCGCTCGCCATTGCCGCCATCTTCCTCCTCGGATTTTCGATCAGCCTTGCAGTTTCCGTAGGGGAGATCTCCATCCCGTTGCAGACGACGGCAGAGGCTGTGTCGAACCGCATCTTCGGCACGGGATTTGCAATCGACCGTATTCACCAGGGCATCGTCTGGGATTACCGTCTCAGCCGGGCACTGGTTGCAGCCAGTGCCGGAGCCTCGCTGGCGCTCTGCGGCGCCGTGCTTCAGGCCCTGCTGCGCAACCCGCTGGCCGAACCCTATGTGCTTGGCATTTCGGCAGGCGCCTCGACAGGGGCCGTTTGCATCACGATCCTCGGGCTCGGCGCAAACGTTCTCGGCCTGTCCGGCGGCGCATTCATCGGTGCCGTCGTCGCCTTTGCGCTGGTGGGCATTCTGGCCTCAGGAGCAGGCGGGTCGGGCGAGCGGATCATTCTCTGCGGCGTTGCCGGATCGCAGTTGTTCAATGCCCTGACTTCCTACATCGTCACGACGTCTGCCAATGCCGAGCAGGCGCGCGGCGTGTTGTTCTGGCTGCTCGGTTCGATGAGCGGCGTGCGCTGGCCGGACGTCTATCTCTCCGCACCCGTGACCTTGGCGGGCTTCATCGTCTGCCTCTGCCATGTCAGGGCGCTCGACGCCTTCGTCTTCGGCGCCGACGCGGCGACCTCCCTCGGCATCCCGGTGCGCCGCGTGCAGGTCGTGCTCCTTGGCACGACCGCCGTCATGACGGCGAGCGTCGTCAGCATGGTCGGCTCGATCGGCTTCGTCGGGCTTGTCATTCCGCACGCCGCGCGCTTCCTGGTCGGGCCGTCGCACGGGCGCCTGCTGCCGGCGACCGCCCTTGGCGGTGCGATCTTCATGGTCGGAGCCGATATCGCCTCCCGCATCATCATCCCCCAGCAAATCCTGCCGATAGGCGTTGTCACGGCTCTCTTCGGAGCGCCCGCTTTTGCCGTCATCCTCTATCGTGTCCGGAGGACCCCATGAGCATATCCGTCGACGACGTCACCTATGCAGCCGGCAACACGCTCATCGTCGACGGCATCAGCCTGGCGATCGAGCAAGGCAAGGTTCTCGGCCTGCTCGGGCCAAACGGATCGGGGAAATCCAGCCTGCTGCGCCTGATCTGCCGGTTGCGGAAAGTCCGCAGCGGCATCATACGTCTCGGAGAACAGGATGTGGCTGGCTTGTCGCGGGGCGAAATCTCGCGCCGCATTGGCTTCGTCGAGCAGCAATCGACGACGGACACGCCGTTGACCGTGGCAGACGTCGTCCGCCTCGGCCGCACGCCGCATCGAGGGCTGCTCTCCACCTGGAACAGCGACGACGATGCCGCCGTCGAGATCGCGCTCGCTCGCGTCGACATGCAGACCCGGGCAGCCCAACTATGGCAGACGCTGTCGGGCGGCGAGCGTCAGCGGGTGCACATTGCCCGGGCGCTGGCGCAGGCTCCGACCGAGCTGCTACTCGACGAGCCGACAAACCATCTCGATATCCAGCACCAGCTGGATATCCTGTCGCTTGTTGCCAAACTCGATATCACCTGCATCGTCGCCCTTCACGACCTCAATCTTGCGGCCATGTTCTGCGACAGCCTTGTGGTCTTGCAAGACGGCAAGGTCGTCGCCGCCGGATCACCTGAAGACGTCCTCACCGAACACCTCATCGGCACCGTCTTCGGAGTAAAAGCCCACGTAGAAAAGTCCGCGATCCACGGCCGTTGCCACATCCAGTACCTGCTCGCCTAGGCCTCGGGAGGCGTGGCAAATGTGTGTGTGGGGCCCTCACGGCCAATACTCTGCGCAACATCCGAATGTCGAAGGATAGCGGTAGCCGTGATCGAGCATTTCTGCTGCGTTGCAAGAAAATCTTGATCTTTGAAGGTTGAGCTACGCGCTGAACATTGACGAGCGCATATGACAAATATTTCACCACTCATCCTCTCAATCGTTGCGCCCTGCTACAACGAGCAGGAGGGGATATCGGAATTCTGCCGTCGCTGCGTCGCGGCTGCTCGATCGGTAGCCGGTGAGGATTTCGAGATTGTTTTGGTCGATGACGGCTCAAGCGACGAAACTTGGAATATAATTGCTGCAATGACAGCACACGTGCCCCAGATCCTTGGGGTACGCCTGATGCGTAATCATGGCCACCAGCTGGCGGCTACCGCTGGGCTCGCTGCATGCCGCGGCGAGCGTATCCTCTTGATCGATGCGGACCTGCAGGATCCACCGGAACTATTGTTGATGATGATGCCGATCATGGATCGTGGCGCCGATGTGGTCTACGGCCAGCGTTGTCACCGTCAGGGCGAAACGTGGTTCAAGCGTGCCTCGGCTTCGCTTTTTTACCGTCTTCTTTCCCGGCTGGCATCTGTCACGATACCGCGCGACACGGGCGACTTCCGGCTGATGCGCCGCCGGGTTGTCGACATCCTGCTGGCTATGCCGGAGCGTGATCGGTTCATACGAGGCATGGTCAGCTGGATCGGCGGGCGACAAGTTGCCTTGCCCTACGAACGCGACGCACGTTTTGCTGGCGAAACCAAATATCCTCTGCGCAAAATGATTGGCTTTGCGTTGGACGCCGTTACGAGTTTTTCGACAACTCCGCTGCGTGTCAGTACTATCCTCGGGCTTGCGACTGCGGGCATTGCATTTTTGCTGCTCATCTTTTCGATCGCACGGTGGCTCTCTGGTGACACGATCGTTGGCTGGTCCAGTATCATGTGTGCCGTCACCGCCTTCAGCGCCATCCAATTGATATGCATCGGAATTATTGGCGAATATCTGGGGCGATTGGTGCAGGAAAGCAAACGACGGCCGATGTTCATGATCGAGAGCCTGCTGCAAAATGGACGAGATCTGACGTTAACCAGCGATTTCTCAGATTTAGACGCCGCAGGAAAGCGCAGGGCAATCGCGTCAGCCTTGCAGGATGGAGGCGAACAGCCGGAGAATGCAAGGGCAAGGGCCGTCCGATGAGGCCCGTCGACCTCGTCGTTGATATGCCCACAGATGCACAGTGCGAAACCGCACCGAAAGGAACCGCGGTTTCGGTCCTGCAGAACACTAACACCCCGATTTTCGTCTTCCTCGGCATCGTGGGACTGATGGTGACGGCGTTCAAGTTTCCGCCGCTCCTCGATTATGCGAACCACTATACACGCATGTGGCTGATCGCAGGCGGCATTACGGAAGTCCATCTCGCGCAAATCTATGCGCTCGACTGGCACGGCACCTTCACAAATCTCGGCATAGATCTTATGGCCCGCTATCTTGGACCGCTGATCGGTGTCAACGTGCTGGCACGCGCTATTCTCTTTGCAGCGGTCGTGCTCCCGCCAATAGGCGCCATAATACTGCATCGTACGGTGTTCGGCGGATCTTACTATTGGCAGATCGCAATGCTCTACCTTGCATGGTGCGCGACGCTTATCGGCGGCTTCATCAACTTCCAGATCGGCCTCGGCTTAGCATTGCTGTTTGCATCGGTCGATCTGCATTTACAGGTCAGGAACAGACGGGCGTTATTCGTCTGGCGGCTTCTGGCTTCCCTGCTTTTGACGATAATGCATCTATTCTCACTGGGGTTCTACCTTGCGCTGATCTGCGGCCTCGAAGTCTCTCCCCGGCTAGACCTGCGCCGTTCATTGGCCAATTGGAGCAGATTGGCCATTCGGATAGCGCTTGCCTTCCTGGCTTGCACGATTTTCCCGGTTCTGTTGTTTCTGCGGTCGCCGGTCTTACCTGGGAAGGCGCTGGGATTGGAGACGATGTGGAACGCCACGCCGACCCGGCAGATGATGAACCTGTTCTCGGCGATTTGGACTTATGTCTCCGTGGTCGATGTGATGCTGCTTAACCCTGTAGTCCTGGTCTGCACGAACGCTGCCCGCACCGGCAGGTTCAGGATGCACATGGGGCTCGCGATAGCAGCACTCGGTCTCACCATCATCGCCTGCCTTTCCCCCCGCAGCATGATGGGGACCGGCTGGATAAGCTGGCGCTTTCCCATAATGGCCGCTCTCACTGGCATGGTGATGTTCTGTCCGCTGCCAAAACTGGCGCGACACGAGGCACGTGTCATAATGCTCGCCTTGACCCTCGTTGTCTTCGGGCGCACCGCATGGATAGGCTACAATTGGTGGCAAGGCGAAAACGACGCCAACGACGTCATATCGGTATTGGAATCAGTCCCACCGGGGTCGGCCATTCTACCTCTCGCTCATCTTGTGCTCACCGATCCCCTGGGCGCATGGCAGAGACACTATGCCTGGGGCGAAGACACCTTCCGGCACCTCCCGACATTGGCGATACCCTTCGCACAATCCTTTGTTCCTGCAGTCTTCACAGCACGCGGCAAGCAGCCTCTTATGGTGTTGCCGCCATGGTCTTCCATTGCGGTGCCAGAAGGTAATTTATCATCGACCGGCGTACTGAGTTGCCCTTCTTGGCTCGAAAGAGAATCCGTCCTGGCGCCGTATCTGTCTAATTGGCGACAGCGTTTTGACTATGTTCTTATCATGAACGCAGACCAGCCGGACAAATATGTGGGATATGCACTTCCAGGCGGCCTGAAGTTGATAGGCGACAAACCCTTTGCCCGGCTCTACAAGATTGACGCGAGTTTTGTGACCGATCTCAGCACAACATCGCCTGTAATTTGCCCCGACCCGCTCACCGCTTTTGAGTGACCACGACAACTGCCACGCTCAAAGCGGAGGTCGGGAATTTGCACGGCTCGCCTAAATTTCCTGCGGCGGGTTAAGCCGTTCGTACGGCGGGGAAAATCCGACGACGGTCAAAATCGCGCCGGTTGCGAGGACCTGTGACATGATCGAATTGGAAAACAGGGCCGCGAGGCCCTGTTTTCGGATTTGGTGAAGGCAAGGGGGCCCTATCTTGCAGGGCGCAGCTGCAGTCGCGAGACGCCGGCGGCGACGTTCAGGCCGGTTCCGACTTCCGCACTGAGGGGCTGCAGGCCGAAGTTCTTGGAGTTGCCGCCGACCAGTGCATTGGCGCCGAGACCAAGGCCGACTGAAGCACTTGCCGAAGCTCCGACATAGGTGCCGGCGAGGCTACCCTGTCCGACGCTCGTCGGTGCCGTATTGACGACAATCCAGCTGAGGTAGGACTTGCCGGTGATGCCGACATCGAGACCGAGCTTGCCGATCGTCCCGGTGTAGCGCTCGACCTCGCCGGTGCGCTGCTTGAACTGGCAGGTGACTGCCTTGCTCGAGCCGATCAGCAAGCCGATGCCGCCTGCCACTTCGCAGGAGAGGGTGCCGAGACGTTCCTTCGGTTGCGTTACAACCTGCTTTGCCGGGTGCTTGCGATGATGGTGCGGGCTAGTGGCCGAGGCTGTGGAGCACAGGGCAAGGCTGCCCGCCATGGCGAGGATGAATGCTTTCTTCATGTAATTGATCCTTTTCAGATCTCGTTCAGCACCCGCACGAAGCGAGGCTGTGAGATTTCATGTTGTTTGCTGAGAATTCGGTGTTCAGGGCGCAGGTTCGCCCGGGGCGATCTCGATGGTGCTGTGCACCGCCTTGTGCGTGAACTCAGCCGCAACCTCGACCGCTCTGGCTGCCGCAGTCTCCGAATGTGCACGGCCGCTGAGGGTGACGCATCCGTTCGAGACCTCGACTTCGATCTCGCAGTCTTCGTGGCCGAAGGTATAGGCAAGCAGGCACTCGATTGCGATCCGGGTAGAGCAGTCGCTGGATGCACTGGTGGCCAAGGCGGGGTAGGGCAAAAACATCATCTTGAACTCGCCTCCATGGGATTTTCGGCTCGCCAGATCTGGCGAGCCAAATGATCGTCTCGGTTCGGTGGAGTGGCGGTCGGTTACTTGAGCGCGTCCTTGACGGCGTCCTTGCCCTTGCCAACGGTGCTTTGCACTTCGCCTGCAGCCTTGTCGACCTTGCCTTCTGCTTCCAGCCGCTCGTTGCCGGTCAGCTTTCCAACAGTTTCCTTGATCGTGCCCTTGAGTTCCTTTGCGGCGCCTTCGATACGGTTCTTGTCCATCGTACTATCCTTTCATTCGTGTAGTTTATCCTGACCCCGGTATGGCCGGCGTCATGCGAATGGAGATAGCGCTCGAAACAGGCGTCTTGCAGATTGGAAAATACCAATCCCGCTAGTAGCTAGTGACCTTTTTTCGTCAATTTGGTATTTTTTTTGGCTGGGATCGCAACGTTGGACTTGGGAGATTTGCCCTGGCCCTCGGGCAAACCCGTAAAGCCCCGTTCCCTTGCCCAGATGACCGCTGCCGCCCGGCGGTTGACGCCGATCTTGGCGTAGAGCGAGGCAACGTGGTTTCGGATCGTATTCTTCGACAGGTGCAGGCGTTCTCCCATCTCCTGATCGCTGTGGCCGCTGCAGATCAGCCCCAGGATCTCCCGCTCGCGGTCACTCAGCTCGAACAGTTGCGCCGTCGGCGCGCGGCCGGTCGAACTGTGCTTGAGGGTGGCAAGACGGTCGACGATCGAACGGCTGAACCAGGACGTATCCGCCATGACGCTTTCGATGGCCTCGACGAGTTCGGCCTCGCTGCGCCGTCGCTCCGTCACATCCTGCAGGGCCCAGATGACGCATTGCTGGTCGTTGATTTCCACCCGCTCGGCAGAGACCAGACATTCCGCGGCGCCCCCGGCCTTCTGTTTCATCTGCATCGGCTCGTTTCGAATGATGGTATTGTCGCGCAGCTTCTGCTCGATTGTCCGGCGCGCGGCGACGTCCTCCCAGAGATGCAGTTCGCCGGCCGTCCGCCCGACGACCTCGCCGGCAGCATATCCGGAAATCTGCAGAAAGGCGTCGTTGGCCTCCATGAAGACGAAGTCGTCGAGCCGGGAAATGGCCGCTGGCGCAGGCGACAGCCGGAAGGATTTCGAGAACCGCTCCTCGCTTTGCCGCAGCGCATTCTGAGCCTTTCTGCGACCGTCCAGATCGGCAAAGGTGAACAGCATGCAGGGTTCTTCGACCACCGAAATCGGCTCTCCGGCGACGATCACCAGCCGGTCGCCACCATCGGGCAATGGCACCAGGGCCTCGCGGTGGCGAATGACGCGGCCCTCGTCCAGCTTCGTCAATGCATCTTCGCCGGTTTCGCAGTTGGAAAACAGACCGAGGGCCTCGACGCTCTTGCCGACGACATCTTCCTTGGCAAAGCCGGTCATCTCCAGGAAGCCCTGGT
Organism: Rhizobium tumorigenes; assembly: GCF_003240565.2. NCBI lineage: Bacteria > Pseudomonadati > Pseudomonadota > Alphaproteobacteria > Hyphomicrobiales > Rhizobiaceae > Arminella > Arminella tumorigenes. Next base: position 325,672 of record NZ_CP117258.1, on the reverse strand, counting down.
TGACGCGGATGAAGCGGTGATCGTCGAGACGGCAGATCAGGCCGGGCGCCGGGTTGGCGTTGAACGCCCGCTCGAACCTTTCCTCGGCTTCGAAGCGTGGTGTCTCGTCTCGCATGATCAGCACGAGGACATCCGGCTTGTCGCCACCATCCGAGATCGCCAGGCTGCGCACGGTATGCACCCAGACGAGGTCGAGGTCCGAAGACGGCGAGAGTTCCACCGTCACGTCGTCGACCGTCTCGCCCGCGAGCAGGCGCTCGATCGGATATTGTCCTTCTTCCAGGGGATGGTTGTTTCGGTACCGCAGCGTGAAATTGCGGCGGTAGCCCTTTGCATCCTCGCCAAGTTCCTCCACCACCTCGACCCGGTGCATCTTCAACGCCGCTAAATTGGCCCAGGCGATCGAGCCGTCGGGATCGACAAGGATGATGCCGTCGCTCAGCCCGGCGATGAGTTCCTGGAGAATGGAGCGATTTACCCTGGGCGCCGCAACTTCGGCCATATCAACCTCCTCGTTGGAAGTCTGGGCATGTAGGCACTTTTCTTCGCGAGGAAATAGGCACGACGCGATCCGCGCGCTGATGCTGCACGCGGATCGAAATTTCGCGCGGCCGGATTGCAATAGGTCCGGCACGAGGGGGCACGCACGCTGTCCACGCCGATGATACCGCTTACGTGATTTCGTCGCGAACCTGGCCGTGGGCCACCACCGCAAAGAGGCCTGTACCGCCGATGATGTTGCCGATCAGCGCCGGCAGGATGAAACCGCCGGCAGCATTACCGAACGTCGTCTGACCGCTCAGGAACAGCAGCCATGCCTCGCCCGAGCCTGCCACGACATGGCTGAACCCGCCGATTGCAATGACGTAGGTGATGAGTAGGATTACCCAGAACTCGCTGCCCCTTGCATTGGGCAGGATCCAGGCGATCGAAGCCACTAGGAACCCGGCAGGGGTAGCGAGGAGCAGCGTCGTCACGAAATCATGCTGTAGAGCAGTTTTCGAGATATCCAGGGCCGCTGCCAATTGCTCGGGGCCGACGATGATCTGCCAAGCGACAAGGGCTGCCACGAAGAACGTGCCCACCATGTTGGCAATGAAAACCGCCGCCCACAGCCGGAGCAGTCGGCCGAGATTGCGAACTGTCGGGTGCGTGGCCAGCGGCAGGACCGCAGTCACCGTCGTTTCCGTGAAAAGCTGGAGCTTGCCGAGGATGACGATGACGAAGCCCACGGTGTAGCCGAGTGCAACGACCAGTTCACGCCACGGTGCGTCCGGCAGTCGCAAGCGAATGAACGCTTCCGCCAGCGGCGAGATGCTGATCGCCACGCCGGCCGCAAAACCGGAGAACAGCAGCGAGACGATCGGCCGGGCGAGTTCCTCGTCGCCCTGCAGCCGGATCACCTCGTGGACGACCTTGGCCGATCCCGACGTCCGCTCCGAAACCGCCCGCTTGTCATCTTCTGAAATTTCCCGGGAAGGCGCACCCTCGCTGGCAGTCCCATTCTGGTTATCGTGCGGCAAACAAATCTCCTGATGCGTGGTGCAGGCGCTGGTTGGACGCGCGTCGAGCAGGAAGGATATTCCAGATCATCCAGCCAGTCACGCCTACGATGCTGGACCCACCTAGTTATGGCGCTTTCCCTAAATGGAAATAACAAACCATATTCTGCCCAATCAGCGCCTGACTGATTTCGCTGTGCGCGGAGTTCATGGACGTGATTGGAGAAGCAACAGCCGGCCCAAAACTTTGTAATATGCAGCTCCAACTTCTCCTACGGTCAGAGCCACCGTTAGATCTAACGTGGTGCTTCACAGACCAAATGATTAGTCAGGTGGTGGATATGATCTGTTCCTATGCCGCAGCAGCCGCCGATGATCGTCGCGCCTGCTTCAACCCATTGGTTGCCCCATTGGCAGTAAGATTGCGCGTCGAGGTCAGTCCTGACCGCAGAAATGACCTCGTTGGCCGCGCCGTCTTCATCCTGAGAGCCAAAAGCGTTTGCATAGACGCCCAGGGCAAGCGAGGGCACTGCGGCACGCGCGGCCGTGAGTGCGGCAGCCATCACTTCCGGCATCGAGCAATTGAACAGCAGAGCCTCGGCTCCGAGCGCGGCGGCGAGGCGAGCGGCGTCTGCGACAGGCTGATGCGACCGGAGTTGCGGTTCACTCGTCTCTTCGGACGGAATGTCGTCACGAAGCGTGAACGAGAGCCAGAGCGGCTTGCCTGTCTCGCGAACCGAAGCTGCGGCAGCGGTGGCCTCTTCCAGGCTGCTTTGCGTTTCCGCGAGCCAGAAATCCACGTAGGGAGACATGCCGCGAACGAGGACGCCGAGATAGTCGGCCGCCAGTTCGGCGTTGAAGAGCTCAGGCTGGTAGGAGCCGAAGACAGGCGGCAGCGAACCTGCCACCTTCACATCTTTGCCGTCCGCCGCCTCGCGTGCCAGCCGTCCCGCCAATGCGGCAAGCTCCACACCGCGCTCGCGAAAGCGCGCTTCGCCGATGTGAAAGGGGACGATGGCATAGCTGTTGGTGGTGATGACCTTGGCACCCGCGCGGATATAGCCGTCGTGGACCTCTCGGACCATTTCAGGCGCCTCCATCAGCGCCAACGCAGACCACTCAGGCTGACGGAAGGGAGCGCCGATGCGCTCGAGTTCGCGCCCCATTCCACCGTCGAGGATCGTGATATCAGCCATGATGTCTTTCTGTTGTTGGGTGTTATTTGACCGAAGTTCATGGAAGCCGCCGATGGCGTCCGATATCAAGTCCGCGATATGATCGCCAACAGCTTTTTCGGCGTTCTCCGGGTTCCCTGCCTCACGGTGTCGAAGAAGCGCTGGTTTTCCGCAACGTGCGACCGCCGACGACGGGGCTGGCGTGAAAGCCGCGATCTGCTTCCAGCCGGGCGTCAGTGTCACCGAGAAGCAGGGGCCGCGCGCGCATTGCCCTCAGTATAGATGTGGGCGTCGCATTCAGGTGCGGACCTCGAAGTTGTGCAACAAACTACCAGGTATCAGGCTTTGGGCACATGAAATGGTTTGCCAACTCTCGCACGCTTGAAATCAGGCATTTCAAATCGGGCTCGTGGACGACTGCTGCGGCTGCGCCGGGTGAGAACCAGCGAAGTTCCCGTTCATCCTTTTGAGGGAACTCGCTGTCGAGTTCGAGAACGTTGAGCAGATGGACCTGAACAACGGTCAGGACGCTTTCCTCCTCACTCAGCTTTTTCTTGTAGGTGTAGTAGCCGCAAGGCTTCTTGCGGACGCGCCCTCGTACCCCGGCTTCGTGCCATGCCTCACGCTGGACGACCTCGTGAGGTTTTTTCTTGGCAAAGCCCCAGCCTTTCGGAATAATCCAGCGGCCAGAATTACGGCTCGTAATCAGCAGAACCTGTACTGGCTCTTCCCAGCCGGGCACAAGTCTGAAGCAAAGTGCAGCATATTGCTTGTCCGTGGGCGACGATCGCTGCGCGCATCTTCGGCGTTTTTTCTTCTCATTTAGCATTTGCGCGGCAACTCACCGAGAAGGACTGTTTCAGCAACCATCAGATTGCCGGTTGCGACGAAGTGGCGGTGCCTGTGCTTTACAACGGTTGCCATGATCACAAGGGTCAAGGTACCAGCAAGGCCTCCGTCCACGATTGCCATCATGCGAGCCCTTGCGTGGCATCGCTTTTCAACCAAGTCTTGAATGCCTCGACTTCGTCTGTCTGGATTGCGCCGACACCGGCCTCTTTCAGAGCTCCCCAGACCAGACTTGGGTCGCTTAGCGCCCGTGTGTCGTTGTAGGCGAGGCAATGGGAGACATCGAGCGTGTTGATCCACAGCCGGATGTTCTGGCGCTCCAGTTCTTCGCGACCTGCGGCGAGATCCGCGATGTCCGAAAACTTCACTTCGATCATCGGCGCGCGAAGCGGTTCGATACGGCGAAGATCATCTGCAAATTTGCCGTTCGGGCGCACCTGGAACATCGGCATATGCGGTATACGCCCGAACCAGTCCTGGTCGATGAGCGCGAAACGGTCCGCCGTCGGATCGATATCCGTCTTCACCAGCACCTGTCTCTCCATTCCGAGCCTGAGCACCGTATTCATGACTAGCGGCAGATCATGGATGAACTTCGTATCGATGTTGATGGCAACGCGTCCGCGCGCTTCTTCGAGCATTTCTGCAAGGGTGGGCACGCACTCGTCGGTGGCGGCAGCATGCGCTCCACCGGCACCGGCGCGCAGCATGGCGCGCCGCACGGATGAAAACGGGATGTCGCCGACTTTCCCCGTTGCCGTCGTCGTTCGATCGAGAGTTTCGTCATGAATGACCACAAGCACACCGTCGGCGGTCGATTGGGTGTCGATTTCCACCATCTCGACACCAAGCGCTATTGCAGCACGAATGGAGGCAAGCGAGTTTTCCGCCGTCGTCTTCCAAACGCCGCGATGCGCGATGGTGAGCATCGCGGGGTTGTCGCGCGTCGTCATCTCGAGGATGTCGCCGTTGAAAGCAGGAATACGGTCAGTGGCAGGCGCGTGTTGCATGGTCTTCGACTTTCGAAAGGTTGGACGCATCAGATCTTGCCCATGCCCGCTGCCATCAGGTCGTCGCGCAGGATGCGGCCGGCAATGATGAAGACGATGAGCGCGGGAAGGAGGAGGATGAAAGAGATGATCGAGGCCAGCGGGAGCTGTATCGAATAGGGATCGAGATACATGTAGAGCTTGATCGGCAGCGTCTCGACGACGGGTGCGCCGACGATGAAGGACTTGTCGAATTCCTCGAAACTACCGATGAACGACATCAGTCCACCGGCGAGAAGCCCGGGCACGGCAAGCGGCAGTATGATGTGGGCAACGATGCCGGCAGTGCCCGCGCCAAGCGAGCGTGCGGCATGGATCATGTCGTCCGGGATGGTTTCGAGCGTTGCGGTCATCAGCCGGATCATCAGCGGCAAGGTGCCGACGATCTGCACGAGGACCACGCCCAAGATAGAGTAAGCGAGCCCGAGCGTCATAAATAGCTTCCCGATGCCGATCGCCACGACGAGGCCGGGAATGATGATCGGCGCAAGAATGAAGACCTCCACCACCCGCTTGAGGCGGAATGGAAAGCGGGCCATTGCCCAAGCCGTGGGGAGCGCTATGACGGCCGTTGCCGATGTTACGACCACGGCAATCAGGATGCTGTTGAAGGCTGCTCGCAGGAGGCCCGGATCAGACAATATGACCGCCCAGCGGCTTGCGGTATAGTTCTGCGGCACGACAAGCGGCGGCTGCCACCCATCCGCAACGCTCCAGAGGAACATCAGTGCCAGCGGGAGCGCAATGGCAAGAAAAAGGACGCCGTATAGGCCGATCGCCACCGGGAGACGATCTTCCGCCGTGAAGTAGCGGCGACGGCGCGGTGGTGCTGCGGCGGCAATGGAGAGCGTCATTGCTGGACTCCCTTCGCATTTCCGGCACCGATACGGTCGGTCAGCGCGTAATAGGCCATCAGGACCAGAACCGCGAAGAGGCTCAGCAACATGCCCATCGCATAGACCTGCGGGAAGCGTCCCTGCTTGAACTCGTTGACCATCAGCACCGACAATGGCCGGGCGACGGGCGGACCGACGATATCGGGAATCGCATATGAGCCCATCGAGCCGATGAAGGTCAGAAGTATTGCAGCTGTGATGCCAGGCATGGCAAGCGGCACCTCGATAAACAGGAACGTCTTGATCTGCGATGCGCCGAGGGTTCGCGATGCAAAGCGGATGTCGTCGGGAATGGCCGCGAACGCGCTGGTGATGATCAAGGTCATGAACGGAATCTGTTTCCAGACACTGGCCAGAATGACGCCAACACCCCAGTCGTCGCGCACCAGCTTAGGAAGGGCGAGGCCGAAAGGTGCGATCACACGAGCGACAAATCCGCCGCGTTCGAACATCACGATGACCATCAGCCCGACAATAATGCCGGGCACCGCCATGGGAAGTTTGTACAGGCCGCTGAAAAGCTTGCGTCCGAGAAAGCTCCTGCGGATCAAAAGGGCGAGTGGCACCGACACGAGAATGGAAACGATAACGGGCGCGACGCCGTAATAGATCGAGGTCTTGAGGCCGCGCAGCATGGATGGCCTCGTAAATATCCGCACGTACCACTGCAATGTCAAAGCGCCGTCGTCATTGAGAAAGCTGCCAACAAAGGTAGAAAACAGCGGCCCGCCAAAGAACAGCAGCAAATAGCCAACGCCCGGCGCTAGCAACAGCGGCACGAAAAAGCGCCGGTCTCGAAGAAGAACGCCCATCATGCCGCTTCCCTTGCTGGCCGGTCGTCGAGACGATGGGCGACGTCGGGAAGATCGAGCGCGACGCTGCTGCCGACCTCGATCAGATTGTCGGCACCAGCCTTGCTGACCTTGATCACATGGCCGGCGATCGAGATGGTGTAGAGCGCGCTGGCACCCAGGAAGGAGAGGGAGGTGACAGTGCCGGGTCCCTCTGCGTCGACAATGATTTCGATATTTTCCGGTCGCACGGAAATCTGGGCGGCGCCCGCGAACGCGGAATCGAGCAACACCGACTGCCCCCAGGGAAGCCGCGCATGTCTGCCATCGGCATCGACGGCGATGATGTTGGTCTGGCCGAGGAAGCCTGCGGTAAAGGCATGCTTCGGCGAGCGGTAGAGATCAAGCGGCGTGCCAATCTCCACCACCCGGCCTTCGTTCATGACGACGATGCGGTCCGACATCGCCATCGCTTCGGCCTGATCGTGGGTGACATAGAGGCTGGTGGTGCCGATGCGCCTGTGGAGTTCGACCAGTTCGTGGCGCAGCACTTCGCGCAGTTTGGCGTCGAGGTTCGACAACGGCTCATCGAACAGCAGCAAGCCGGGCTGCATGACTATGGCCCTTGCCAGAGCAACGCGCTGCTGCTGCCCGCCCGAAAGCTGACGCGGCATGCGGTCGACAAGTCCGGTCAGATTGCAGATCTCAAGCGCATGGGCAATGCGGCGCTCGCGCTCCACTGGCGCCACCTTTTTCATCCTGAGCCCGAAACCGAGATTTTTTGCCACGGACATGTGGGGAAACAGCGCGTAGGACTGAAAGACCATGGCGATGTCGCGGGCTTCCGGCGGCGCTGTATCGATCCGCCGCCCTGCCAGTCGAATTTCTCCGCCGCTCTGCGTCGTGATGCCCGTCAGAATGCGAAGGAGCGTCGACTTCCCGCATCCCGAAGGTCCGAGAATGGTCACGAATTCGCCCCGCTCGACGTTGATCGAAACCGGATGCAGCGCACGGCTAAGGCCGTAGTCCTTGGAAATATCGGTGATTTCGAGTTCGCTCATGGCTATCTACTCCGGCAGAGGGGCACTGATGGTCCTTGGCCGACGGCGATCACGGCAGGGCTCATAGGCCGACCTGCGATAGCTCGCGTCGGCTGGCAGCTACTGGTTGAGCACTTTTTCGTCCAGCGCCTCACCGAGCGCGGTCGACATGTCCCAGAAGGCTGGCACCGAGAGGCGCGGATAGACGCTGGCCGGCAGCATGTGGGTCTGAGCGGAGGGGAAAATCAGCTTGTCCGTCACGTCGGTACGGGGCGACCGCGAGGCCTTGTTTTCCAATTTCCAAATCTGGAATTCCTTGCTCATCGCCATGTCGATCAGCAGCAGGGCTGCCGCCACATGCTTGGCGTTGGCCGGCACGATCATAGCGTCGCCTGAGCCGACTTGGCCCTTTTCCAGCAAGGTAACACGAAAGGTGTCAGGCAGTTGTTTCGTCGACAGGAAGGTGATGACCTGGTCTTCCCAGACCGTGCCCATGTACAATTGCTGATTATTGATCAGATTGAGCGTGTCGGCATTGCCATTGGTGAGTTCGGCGACGGACAGGAGGCGGCGGTAGTAGCTCCACACCGGATCGAGACAATCAGATTTCATGGCCCAATCTTCGGCTTCCTGCGCGGTCTGGGCATAGTTGGTCAGTTGCTTGCGGCAATCACCGGTGAGGTAGCTGAGCGCCACCGAGTAGATGAACCCGCTGCCGGATCCACCCTTGGATGGAAGGGTGACGCCAAGACGCTTTGGATGCTTCTCGGCCCACACGAGCAGATCATCGAAATTCTTCGGGACTTCCTCCGGCTTGACGAAAGCGCCGTCATAGCCGATCGCCGTCTGATTGAGGTGAACCAACGGAAAGCTGCCGCCGTGCGGCTTGCCGAACACGGTGTCGGCAAGCGTAGGGTCGTAGCTGCTCATATTCGGCAAGATCTTGGTCAGCGCAATATTGCCTATCACGCCTTTCGAAGAGAGAAGCGGAAAGCCTCCCCCTCCCGTGAAATAGGCATCCACCGGCGCATCCTGCCCGGCCTGCTGAACGACAATGAGTTGCTGGTTGGCCTGCTCGCCATTGACGTCGTGATATTCGACGTTGATGCCATATTTGGCTTTGAAGCGGGTGATCAGTTCCTGCCACGTATCGCTGAAGCTGCCAGCGAAATTGTACATCGTTACCGTACCCTCGGCCTTCGCGGCGGGAACAACGATATCGTAGAAATTGTCGCGGGTGACCTTTGCCAGATCGAAGTCGAGATTTTTCATATTCGTATCTGCTGCCATGCAAGGCGAAGCAAATATCGCCAGCAAGGCAATCGCGCAGGACTTCAGTGACATGGGTTTCCCTCAGCCGCATTGGAAGATGGGGTTAAATACTACACCTTAGGTGTAATATTTATGACAGTCTCGTGAAGTGTGCCTGAGAGCAATACTCTCCGTTGCAGATAGTAAGCCTACCCGTTAATCCAGGGGCTATGAATCCAGCAACGGACGCTTCTTTTGAGCTCGATCGTCGCCCTCTCGCCAGCGAGAATGAGCGATTGATACTTGATATCGTCAGACGGCACGGGCCGATCGCGCGTGCGACAATCACCGCGCACACCAACCTGACCCAGCAATCGGTTCACCGGCTGGTGGAGGGGCTGATTGAGCGCGGATTGCTCCAGACCGGAAAACCGCTACGAGGCAGCCGCGGCCAGCCAAGCCCGACGATTGAACTGGTTAAGACCGCAGTCTTTTCGATCGGGATATCTATCAATACCGATTCGGCGGTTTTGTGCATCTCGGACTTCGCCTGTGGCGTTGTTGCCCAGGAGAAGCTTTCGATCGTCCCGCATGACCGCACGGAAACACTGGTCGCCCTGACGGGAACATTGGACGCGTTGCTTTTAAAGCACGGAATTCCGCGCGAACGGCTGATTGGTCTCGGCTTTTCCATGTCCGGTTTCTTTGTTTCGAAAAACCACATTTTCAATGCGCCGGAACCATTGCGGCAGTGGTCGCTGATCGATCTTCAGCCGATCATGGAAAGTGCATTCCGATTGCCCGTCTGGTTGGAAAATAACGGAACCACGGGCGCGATCGGCGAGAGCCTTCGCGGCGTCGGTCTGTGGTGCCAGACATTTGCCTATCTCTCTTTCAACTACGGGTTCGGCGGCGGCCTCATCCTCGATGGCAAGCCATTCCATGGTTTTTATGGAAACGCTGGCGAATTGAGCGGCATCTACAACGCCGATGAGGCAGCGCGCCGGCCTGCGCTTCAGTATCTCATGCAAAGGTTGCTGGAGAACGGCGTTGATGTCTCGTCGGTCGAGATGCTCTGCGAAACGTTCGATCCGGAATGGCCCGGCGTGAGCGACTGGCTGACGGAAGTGATGCCGCAACTCAATCGGCTCATCGCAAGCCTGATTGCGGTCATCGACCCCCAGGCAATCGTGCTCGGCGGCCAGTTGCCCCGCGCGCTCGGAAACATGATGATCGAACGCGCCGTCATGCCCTCGACGCGCAAGCACCGCTACGACATCGGACCGCATGAAGCCAAACTTTTCCTTAGCCAGACCGTTGGCGATGCAGCGGCCATCGGCGCCACCCTCTTGCCGCTCAAAGTCCGATATTTCATTTAGAGGCTATCTCAAGCCATGAACATCCCGACGCTCGCCATGTATCGAGGCTTCAACGCTGGAACCGGCTGGCCAGACTCGAAACCATCTGATGATCGATCGGCCTCATGCGACCATAAATTGTCGTCCATTCACCCGGCTTCTCGTCGCCGGCCGGGCCGCACGTTGCAAATAGGCGATGTGTTTGAATGGCTTTGTACCTAAATTGCATCACTGAATAAGTCGGCGTATTTTCTGTGTAACGGCTGCCGTTTCTGCGGATCGGTCAACGTCCAAAAGCATTCGATAGCCGTTGGCGCTCGCGACTTGGTTTGTAATCACTCCCCCCGCGCAAATCTGTCTGGCGCGCATTTTTACTTGTCGGCAGGCTCATTATTAGTCTGCTACATTTATGGGGGTTGATACGTGAATATAGTAAAACCGCTTCTGGGCTTTGGGTCCGTGCTCTTTGCAATATCCCTTGCCCACGCTGCCGATGCAGCTCACGCAGCAATTGCTGCAGAGCCAGAACAGCTTGAATATGTTCGTCTCTGCGACGCCTATGGTGCGGGCTATTTCTTCATTCCGGGCACTGAAACCTGCCTCAAGATCAGCGGCACAGTGCGGACCGAGGGAAAGTGGCACAATCCGTATAACCCGGGAACGGGCGGCGACTACGGAACGCTTTGGCACTCGCGCGCTCAGATCGCGATCGATACCGCATCGGATACCGAATACGGCCCGCTGAAGACCGACAGCATCTACCGCTTCGACTGGCAGGAAGGCGTGACAACCAATAAACTGGTTTGGGCCAATATCAGTCTGGCTGGCTTTACCATCGGCAAGATAGATTCGGCTTACAACCTCTACATGGGTTACGCCGGCAACGTCATGAACGACGATATCGTCTATGACGGACCGCCCGAAATCAACCAGATCACCTACAACTACGATGCCGGAAACGGCATCACGGCTGTCGTTTCGCTGGAAGATACGAACTCTGGCGCGGACCTGTCCGCGTACAACGGCGCCTGGGTCCAGTCCAAGACCAACGAATATATTCCGAACGCCGTTGCCGGTGTCGGTTACAAATCCGGTGCCTGGCAGATCCGCTTTGTTGGTGGTTACGATGCCATTGTCGAAGAGGGGGCCGTCAAAGCGCGCGTCGATGCGGACTTCGGCATCTTTAAAGCGTTTCTGATGGGCGGTTGGAATACGGATGGTAGCAAACTGAACAAATATGCCGGCTCGAACCTCGATCCATCGGCATGCCCGGCTGGCCATGCCGATCTTTGCGGCTGGGGCGACTGGGCATTGTGGACCGGCGTCACTCTGCCGATCGACGAAAAACTGCAGGCGAATGGCCAGATCGCCGTTACCGACTCGAAAATCCTTCAGGTGACAACCAATGTCCGGTGGAACCCGGTCAAGGACCTGCTGGTCGAGCCGGAAGTTACCTATACCAAGTTCGACTCTGTCAATCAGCAGCAATGGGCTGGCATCTTGCGCCTGCAGCGCAGCTTCTAGTACGACCATACTCGCGCTGAGACAAAAAGGAGAAGCCTGGCATTGGCCCAGGCTTCTCCAACATGCTTCGAGAGTAGGTCTGCGACTTTCTGATCCTGCCCAACAGCGCTCGCTGAGCGGCTTATGGCTTTCATACGATTGCCGAGATGGAACGGTAAAACTGCTTTTAGCGCGCAGAGATGTTCCTTGATGGTTCACCTGATCGGAGATGCAAAATGAAATCAAATGAAGTTGCGAACTGCTGGGAGGCCAATGCAGAAGCCTGGACCCGGCTGAGCCGAGCTGGTTATGATGTCTACCGCGACGTTCTCAATACGCCGGCTTTCCTGCAGATGCTTCCTCCGGTGGCCAATCTGAGAGGGCTGGACCTGGGATGCGGCGAAGGGACAAACACGCGTGCGGTCGCACGGCTCGGCGCGCACCTGACCGGGCTCGATATTGCACCAACTTTCATCCGACATGCCCGCGAGGCGGAAGAGCAGGATCCCATCGGGATCGACTACGTGCTGGGTGATGGCCTGACGATAGGCTTTCCGGACGCAAGCTTCGACTTTGTCGTCGCCTTCATGTCGATGATGGATATGGCAGATCAGCGAGCGGTCTTCTCCGAGGTGCAAAGGGTATTGAAGCCGGGTGGATTCTTCCAGTTCTCGATTCTGCACCCGTGCTTCGTACCGCCAGCCCGGAAGAATATCCGCAACGAAGCAGGCGAACCCATCGCCGTGCAGGTCGCGGACTATTTTGAAGAGCCGGACCGCCAGATCGAGCGATGGATCTTCTCAGCGATTCCCGCCGAACAGCGAGTGATGGAGAGACCATTCGAGATACCGAGATTTCATCGAACGCTGACCACCTGGGTATCCATGATCGTCGAAGCCGGGTTACAAATTGAGGCCTTCGGCGAACCTCGTGCAACCGAGCAAGTCGCCAAATCTCATTCATCCGTCGCGGACACCCGCATTGCCCCAATCTTTCTCCACATCAGAGCACGAAAGCCGTAAGCTCGTCGTTGACCGCTCCTGGGACGAAAGCATCAGCACGCCGGATCGGCCTACGGTTTCGCGATGAACACTCTTGCATGGCGGTGACGCGGCAGGGGCCGTTCGCTACAAATCCTGCGATCTTGGTTGTTCGAGCTTCGTCCAGCGGCATTTTGAGGCAAGGCGGTTGATCGGGCGTTCCACCAGCAGGTAACAGACCTCTGCGATGGCGAGGGCAGCGACGATTGAAACGATGGCGTTCAGATGGCCCAGCCGGTCGAACTTGAGGACGGCGGCGAGCACGATGCCGTGGGTGAGATAGAGTGAATACGACGCATCGCCGAGTTTCTCCAGGGGCGAAAGCAGGCGCGTGGGCCAGCGCCCGCAATCCTCGAGCGCAATGCAGCTGGCAAGCAGCAGTCCGGCGGGCAGTCCCCAGACGACAACGCGGTAGGGCGTCATGTCGATGTCGGCAAAGGCTGTTGCCGTCAGCAGGACGACGCTGCCGGCGAGGCCCATCAGTGCGACGCCCGCAGGGATGGGTTTGCGTAACTGTGAAATGCCGAGACCGAGGACAAACTCCAGCAGCATCGGCGTGGTCCACTGGATCATAGCGGGCGCCTGCCAGTCGTAAAGGCTGAGGGCGACCAGTGCGCAGAGCAGCAGCGAGGCGACGATAATCGGGCGGGTCGTGAAAAGTGCTGCCGCAAAGACGGCATAAAACAGCATCTCGAGGTTCAGCGTCCAACCCGGCACGAACAGCGGCCAGATGTGACCGCCTGGGTCGAAATGCGGAATGAACAGCATCGACAGGATGATCCGCCGGGCATCGAACGAGAAGTTTGACAGCAGGCCAAGGACCGATGCGCCGCAGACAGCAAAGGTGACGAGCCAGTAGAGCGGGGCTATCCTCAGCAATCTTCTGGCCAAGAAAACACGCGGCGTCTCGCGCGTCCCGACGGTGCCCATGATGAAGCCCGAGATCAGAAAGAAAATGTCGATGCCGGCTCCACCAGCATCAAAAGCGCCGTCGCTCAGATGATAGAAAAGGACAAGAAGGGCAGCAATTGCCCTCAGGCTCTGTACGGAACGCAATTTTTTCAAAATGATATCCAGGTACGGTTGCTCTCAAAAACGACCGATAGCCCCGTGACGTGACCACATTGTGCTCGACATCACTCTGACAACCAGACGATGGTGCGATGCAGCATGTCGTTGTCAACGGAAGGTGTGGATGGGAAGTTTCAGGTCGAACGGATTAGCAAGTAAAGCAGATAATGGTGGGCGATGACGGACTCGAACCGCCGACATCCTCGGTGTAAACGAGGCGCTCTACCAACTGAGCTAATCGCCCGTCGCATTCGCCGGGGAATTTTCCGGCTGCGTTCGGTGGCCGCTTTCTAGTCTTTGCGAAAAAAATCTGCAAGAGCGAATGTGCATAATTCTCGGGTTTTTTTAGGCCATGAGGGCGGCCGGTCGCAACTGTAGTCGCCTGTCGTGGCGACCGTTTATCGCCACTCACCGGGTCAAAAGGACAGGTCCCCGATCCGGGGATCCTGTGGTTATGGCGGGTCCGGTTTACCGGAAGAGATCCTGTACCAGCATGGAAGTTTCCGGCACCAGCGTGACGATCATCAGCGTCACCCAGAGTGCCAGCATGAATGGCCAGATCGACTTTACCACCTTGCTGACCGGCACTTCGCCGATGGCGCAGCCGAGGTAGAATGCCGCGCCAACCGGTGGTGTGTTGAGGCCGATGGTCGAGTTCAAAAGCACGATGATGCCGAACTGGACGGGATCCATGCCGTAATGGGTGACGATCGGCAGGAAGATCGGCGTGCACACGAGGATATGGGCTGCCATGTCGAGAAAGATGCCGAAGACGAACAGCGCGATGTTAACGAGGATGAAGATCACCCAGGGCTGCGTGCTGACGTGGCTGAGCGCATCGCCGGCCATGTCGGCAACGCCGTAGATGCTCATGAGGTAGCCGAACATGGTCGAAATGCCGATCAGCAGCAGTACCACGCCCGTGGTTTTCGTCGCCTTGGCCACCGCCTTCAGGAAGCTCTCGTAGGACAACGTGCGATAGACGAACACCGTCAACAAAAGGGCATAGAGTACGGCGACGGCGCCAGCTTCTGCGGCGGTAAAGACGCCCGAAAGGATGCCGCCGACGATGATGACGATGATGAAGAGGCCGGGCACGGCTGCCGCAAGGCTTCGCCAGACTTCGGTCCAGCCGGGGAAGGCGCCCTTGGGATATCCGCGCGACCGCGCCACGAAATAGGCAGTCATCAGGTTGGCGATGGTGAGGATCAGGGCGGGAACAGCGCCGGCCATGATCAGCGAATTCATCGAGACGAGGCCGCCGGCAGCCAGCGAATAGATGATCATGTTGTGGCTTGTCGGCATGAGGGCGCCGACGAGAGAAGAATAGGTGGTGACGTTGACCGCATAATCGGCATCGATGCCTTCGCGCTTCATCAGCGGAATGAGTGCCGAGCCCATGGCGGAGACGTCGGCGACCGGCGATCCGGAAACACCCCCGAACATCGTGCAGGCAACGACATTGGTCATGCCGAGGCCGCCCCTGACATGGCCGACCATCGCCTTCGAGGCGCGGATGATGCGGTCGGCAATGCCGCCATACATCATCAACTCACCGGTAAAGATGAAGAAAGGGATCGTCAGGAAGGAGAATGTCCCCATGCCCGACGCCATGCGCTGGAAGACGACGGCCAGTGGCAGACCTTCGTAGAGCACGGTGGCAATTGAGGAGAGGCCGATGGCAAAGACCACGGGCATGCCGAGTATCAGGCCTACGACGAAGGTCGCGCAGAGAATGATCAATGCCATGAGGGGATTACCTTGATTTTCAGGATGGCGGCGATGATGCGTTCGACGGCGAATAGGGCGATCAGCAGGCCGCCTGCGGCCAGCGGCACATAGCTCCAAGCCTGCGAAATCGGCAGGCCGGCATTGATGTAAGGTGCCATTTCCACCGCAAGCTCGGCGCCGCTGTAGGCCATCGACAGGCCGAATACGATCATGCCGAGATAGACGATGATCTCTGCAGCCATCCGAAATGGCTCGGGCGCCAGATTGAGCAGCGAATCCATGCCGATATGCCGCCCGTCGCGCACGCCGACGGCCGCCGCAAAGCAGGTGACGTAGAGAATGACGACCAGCGCGAAGATCTCCGTCCAGGCCGGCGAGTCGTTCAGCACGTAGCGACCGAAGATCTGGTAGAGGACGGCCGCGACGATCAGCAACGTACCGAGCACCGCGAATTTCAGGCAGATCCGCGAAAGCCAGGCGTTAAAGGCGAAGAAGCGGCCAAGTGGGCCGGTCGTATTGACGGTCGTCCGGATCGTCTCGGAACGCACGGGGTCGATGGGCGGTGCATGCGGATGCGCAGCCATGGGCGGTCTCCTCGGATGATGATCGTCAGGCGGAATGGATAGGCGTCACCGCCACGCAGTGGTCAGGCCGGCGCGCTGTCACGCGCCGGCAGAGACGCTACTTCGTCGCTTTGATGGCGATGATCATGTCCTTCAGGGCAGGATCGGTGACGAACTGATCGTAGATCGGCTTCATCGCAGCTTCGAACGGTGTCTTGTCGATGGTGATGACTTCTACGCCGGATGCCTTGACCTTCTCTTCGGACGTCGTTTCCATGGCGTCCCAGAGCTGGCGCATATAGGTGACCGACTGCTTGGCGAGCTGGCGGACCTGCGTCTGTTCGGCCGGTGTGAAGCTGTCATAGACGCGCTTCGACATCAGCAGGACATCCGGGGACATCGAGTGTTCGGTGAGCGAGTAATACTTTGCCAGCTCATAGTGGTGGAAGTTGTAGTAGCTCGGCCAGTTGTTTTCGGCACCGTCGATCAGGCCCGTCTTCAGGCCGGTGTAGACTTCACCCGTCGGCATCGGCGTTGCATTGGCGCCGAGCGCCTTCATCATCGCCACCCAGACATCCGATTGCTGGACGCGGATCTTCATGCCCTTCAGGTCTTCCATCTTGCGCACCGGCTTGGTGGTGTAGAAGGAGCGCGAGCCGGAATCGTAGAAGGCGAGGCCGACCAGTCCGTGGGCATCGCAATCGGCGAGGATCTTGTCGCCGATCGGTCCATCGAGCACAGTGCGCATCTGTGCCTTGTCATGGAACATGAAGGGCAGCACCGGCACCATCATCGCCGGGCAAATGGTGTTCAGCGTTCCGGCATTGACGCGGATGAAGTCCAGCGCGCCGAGCTTGACCTGCTCGATCGTGTCCTTCTCGCTGCCGAGCTGCGAGTTCGGGAACACCTTGATGGTGTATTTTCCGTCCGATGCCTTGCTGAGCGCGTCACTCATGAACTGCACGGCCTTGACGGTCGGGTAGTCCGGTGCCTGGACGTCGGCCGAGCGGAACTGGCGCGCCTGTGCCGGCGCGAACGTGCCAAGTGCCAGCAGGCCGGCAAAGGCAACAGTGATGATCTTGCTGTGGTTCATTGTTTCTCTCTCTCCCAATACGAAACAAAATGGCCGTCCGCTTTTGCTCTGTCGGAGAGCGAGGCGCCGGTTAGGCGTAGAAATCGATGTTCACGGGGTCGGGACGTTCAAACTCTACTCGACGTCCCCGCTGTCCTCCCACGCCGATGCCGAAACCTCCTCGTTCCGGCAAAAGCTCAAGCCACCGTGCCTTTGGCAGGTGGAAATCCATAAAGCTTCTCCGGATTGCCGACCAATGCCAGCTTTCGGGCATGGTCATCTGCAAGCCATCCGAGCACGGTATCCGCCAGCGCAGCATCGTCCGGATATTGCTCCTGGCAGCGCGCCAGGTTGTGCGGCCAGTTGGTGCCCCAGACGATCCGCTCCGGCGCGTGCGTTGAGATTGCCCGGGCGACCGCCGCGATATCGGCAAAGTCAGGACCGCCGGATTTCGACGATTCATAGCAGCCTGCAAACTTGAACCAGCACCGGCCGCCATCGATGAGCCGCTTCAGCGCTGCGACCTCTGGGCCGTCAGGCTCAACACCCGCAAAAAACTTGCCGTGATGATCGAGAACCCACCGCGATTTCAGCCTTGCGAGTCGTGGTTCATGGGTGAGGATGTCGCTACCGTCGAACTGGATCGCCAGCATCCAGTCCCGGGAATTTGCCCTCGCGTCGATGTCCTCGAGTGCTTCCAGTCCGACCGCGCCGCCGGGAAGATCCATGATCCGGGCACCGACGACGCCGGCCCCAGCGAGAGCGTCAAGTTCGGCGTCCGTCGAGTCCGCATCGATGACGGCAACGCCGCGAGCGCTGCCGCCCATTTCGGCCAGGCAAGCAATCAGGTTGCCATTGTCGCGCTGATGGGAATTGCCCTGGGTGATCACCACGCGCTCGATGCCGAGCCACGACATAAGCTGACGATATTGCGATGGTGTCGGCAGGTCGCCGGTGGGCAGCGGCGGTCCGCCGGGAAGCGCAGGGAAGCCGGGGAGGTACATATGCGTCTGGCTGTCGATGGCACCGACGGGAAGGGCGAGGCGCGGCCTGAGGCCGGCGACGGGACGGACAAGCATGTCAGTCGTCTCCCATGCGGAACTCGGCGAGCGCCGCCCGGTCGATCTCGATGCCGAGCCCCGGACCATCAGGGATCGCTACAACGCCGTTCTGGTGTTCTATGGGGTTCGTGATGACAGCCTGGCGGAAGGGATTGTCGGTGCGGTCGAATTCGAGGATCGGCTCGATGGGATTGACCCGGACCGGGTTGGGGATCATCGACGCCATGAACTGCAGCGCTGCGGCGATATGGACCGCGGTACCCCAGACATGCGGCACGACGCGCACACCGTGCAGCGCCGCCATGTCGGCGATGCGGCGCGCTTCGGTAAAGCCTCCGACGCCGCACAGGTCCGGCTGGATGATGTCGATTGCGCGGCTCTCGATCGGCTCCTGCATGCCCCAGCGCGTATGCCAGGTCTCGCCTCCCGCCACCGGGATCGGCTGGCCTGCGCGCACCGCGCGATAGGCGCCCAACTGTTCCGGAACGACGGGCTCCTCGAACCAGTCGATACCGTATTCGGCGGCGCGCTTGCCCAGCGACACCGCCTCGATGACGTCGTAGCCGTGGTTGGCATCGATCATCAGCCGCGTGTCTGGCCCGATGGCCTCGCGCACAGCACGGATGACGCGCAGGTCTTCCTCGACATTGAACCCGATCTTTATCTTGACCGCGTGGAACCCTGCCCTGGCATGCGTTCCCATCTCGTTCGCATTGTCCTCGATCCGGTCGACACCATCGCGCTTGAAACTGCCGGTGGCATAGGCACGGACGCTCTCGCGGAAACGGCCGCCCAGAAGCGTCGAGATCGGCACGCCGAAATGCTTGCCCTTGATGTCCCAGAGCGCAATGTCGATGCCGGACAGCGCGGTGATGGAAAGTCCGCGTTGGCCCTGATCGCGCAGCGCGTTGTAGAGGACCGCCCATATCTTTTCGGTCTCGAGCGGATCAACGCCGATCAGCCGGCTCGCATAGGCAGCGACGACTGCTGCATTCGGTCGCGCCGGGCCGAGGCATTCGCCCCAGCCGATCGTGCCGTCGTCGCACACGATCTCGACGAGCATATGCGCGCGGCGGTCGAAGCGCATCGATGCACTTTCGAAGGGTACTGGCAGATGGTATTCGAGCAGGTGCGTGTGGACGGCGGCGATCTTCATCGGCCTAGCGTTTCCAAGGCGAAATGAGCTTTTCGAGCATCGCCTCTTCTTCTCGCGTCAGGTCATCCAGCGGCGGCCTGACGTTGCCGGCATCGAAACCCTGCAGCCGAACGCCGGCCTTGATGGCAGCGACAGCATAGCCCTTGCGCCGGTTGCGGATCGCCATGAACGGATAGAAGAAATCCTTGAGGATCGTCTCGCAACGGGCGCGATCGCCGGAACGGAGCGCCTGGTAGAAGTCGACGGCGAGATCCGGCACGAAGTTGAAGACGGCCGACGAGTAGGTGGTGAAGCCGGCTCCGAGATAGGCCTCGGCGAAGAGCTCTGCCGTCGGCATGCCGCCGAGATAGGTGAGACGGTCGCCGAGCGTCGCGGTGATCTGGCGAACGTTGCCGATTTCTCCGGTGCCATCCTTGAAGCCGACCAGGTTGGGGCAGGCGTCGCAAAGGCGCTGCAGGGTGTCGACCGACAGCACAGAGTTGTCGCGGTTATAGACCATGACGCCGATATCGACAGATTGGCAGATGCGCTTGATATGGGTGAAAAGCCCTTCCTGCGGCGCATCGATCAGGTAATGTGGCAGCAGCAGGATGCCATCGGCCCCGGCCTTCTGTACGGCCTGCGCCAGTTCGACGCCGACATGGGCGCCAAAGCCGCAACCCGAGACGATAGCGGTCGAGCCGGCCGCTTCCTTGGCGGCCTTGACGATCGTCGGAATTTCATCTGGCGACAGCGAGAAGAACTCGCCAGTGCCGCCAGCTGCAAAAAGCACTGGTGCATCGTAGCTGGAAAGCCATTCGATGTGGCGCTGATAGCTTTCCGGCTGGAATTTTTCGTCCGCACCGAAATGCGTGACGGGAAAGGATAGAAGGCCGGCACCGAGCGCGGTCTTGATTTCTTGTGGTGTCATCGGGTTCCCCTCCAGGCTCCTTCAGCTGCATTCGTCGTATAGGCAACTGGATTTGTTGTCAACAACTCATCATACAGGTTTACGCTGGCCGCGCAACAGTGTGCGGTAGCGGTCCTGGCTACCCCTGAGATGGCGGCGCATGGCGGCCCGGGCAGTTTCCTCGTCACCGGCAGAAATGGCGGCGACGATCTGCTGATGCTCGTCGTCGATGAGCAGGATATAGGCCGACTGGTCGGCTTCGCTTTCTCCGTCACGGATAGCAGCGCGCGGAATGATGCGCGGTCCGATCATCGACAGGAATTCGCGAAACCGGCCGTTATTGGTCGCCTCGGCGATGGCGAGATGCAGCGCGAAGTCGGCCTCGCTGGTCGGGACCCCGGCGTCGAGACAGTCACGCAGCGCGTGGTGCCGCTCGAAGATTGCCTCCTCCTGGGCGGGCGATCGACGCAGGGCGGCAAGGCCCGCCGCCTCGACTTCGACGGCTGCTCTGAGCTCCAGAAGCTCGATAACCGAGGAAACACGGGCGTGATCGAGGCCGCCGAAGGCCTGGACCTGGGCGGGCGGTTCAAGCACGAAAACTCCCGCACCCTGTTGCGCCTCGACCAGACGGTCGGAACGGAGAGCGGCTATCGCTTCGCGCACCACGGTGCGACTGACCCCGTGGGTTTCGGTCAGTTGCGCCTCGCTCGGCAGTTTGCTGCCGGGGGGAAACTGACCGGCGGCAATGGCGCGGCGCAGTGTGTCGCTAAGACGGGCCACCAGGGTTTGCGACTTTGCTTCGGTTTGTGACTTAGGCTGTAGGGCCACGTCGGCGGTTCCTTCGCTCTGCAAGACTTGTATCGTTGAATGCCTATATCATATCGGCGGCATAAGCCATGACGAAGCTGCATCGTTGACGTGAATCCGCCAACATGTATGATGAGTTCGAATTGATCGGGAGGAGTTTGATATGAAGAGATTGCTGGTGACCGGCGCTGCAGGCGGTTTGGGCCGCGCGATGCGCGAACGTCTGGCGTCGATGGCGGATATCATCCGGCTGTCCGATATCGTCGACCTCGGTGAGGCTGCAGCGCACGAGGAACTGGTGAGCTGCGACCTCGGCGACGCTGAAGCCGTCCATCGGCTCGTGGAGGGTTGCGATGGTATCCTGCATCTTGGCGGCATATCCGTCGAAGACAAGTTTTCCAAGATCCTCAATGCCAACCTGCTCGGCCTCTACAATCTCTACGAGGCGGCCCGTGCGAATGGAAAACCGCGCATTCTGTTTGCGAGCTCGAACCACACCGTCGGTTTCTACAGGCAGGACCAGCACCTCGACACTGCCGCACCGATGCGCCCCGACGGGCTCTATGGCGTGTCGAAATGTTTCGGCGAGGCGCTGGCGCACATGTATTTCGACAAGTTCCAGCAGGAGACTGCCATCGTGCGGATCGGCAGCTGCATGGAAAAGCCATCCAATCACCGGATGCTGTCGACCTGGATGTCCTACGACGATTTTGCCAGCCTGATCGGCTGCGTCTTCCGCGCGCCGATGCTGGGATGCCCGATCATATGGGGCGTGTCGGACAATGACAGCCGCTGGTGGGACAATTCCGCCGCGTCTTTCCTGGGTTGGCATCCGAAGGACAATGCCGAGCGCTTTCGCGCCGAGGTTGACGCGACGGTTGCCTGCCCCGATCCCCAATCGCCAATAGCCGTCTACCAGGGCGGGCGGTTCACGCAGGATCCGATCTTCGTCGAGGATTGACGCCGTCCCGCCCGTCCGACGGGCCCGGCTGCCTTAGCCGGTTGTCTCCAATTAATATAGCTGCAGTCGCGCCTTCAGCTCGCGGCTGAAACGGCACGTATGCCGCATTTTTTACGGCACATTTCTGCCCGGCCCCGCAGGCGGCAAAACTCTCCAGATCTTTATAGCTTTTTTATATGGGCCGCCGCGATCACGTCTCGAACGTTTATGCGGATCGGGTGCATACCATCGTTGCGGGAAGCACGTGCTTTCTCGCCGGCAAGAGCCCTTTGGCTCCCTGTTTCTCGACATTCTGAAAGGACATGCGCGCAATGGATATCGCCATGCTTGGCATCGTCATCATCTTTTTCGGGCTTTGTTTTGCCTACACCAAAGCCTGCGACCGTCTCTGAAAAGGAACAACAACCATGCTGTTCGACTACATTTTGAGCGGTGCGGTGACCGTCTTCCTAACGGTTTATCTCACCTACGCCCTCATTCGCCCAGAGCGCTTCTGATCCGCCCGGCGCCGGGACCTGAAAGATAACCCCATGACCCTCAACGGATGGCTTCAGATCCTGCTTTTTTGCGGGATCGTCATAGTGCTCGTCAAACCGCTCGGCGGCTACATGACCCGCGTGTTTGCGGGCGAGCGCACTTACCTCTCGATCGCGTTTGGCCCTGTCGAGCGCGGACTTTACCGCCTTGCAGGCACCAGCGAGCGCGAAGAACAGCACTGGACGTCCTACGCGTTCTCCTTGCTGATGTTCAACCTCTTGGGCGTCGCCGTGCTTTATGCACTGCAGCGCCTGCAGGCTGTTCTGCCCTACAACCCCGCCGGCATGGCAGCCGTGCCGACGGATTTGTCGTTCAACACCGCCGTGAGCTTTGTCACCAACACCAATTGGCAGAACTACGGCGGCGAAAGCATCATGTCGTACCTGACGCAGATGGCGGGCTTCACAGTCCAGAACTTCCTGTCGGCAGCGACCGGCATGGCCATCGCGATGGGCCTCATCCGGGGCTTTTCACGGGCCTCCGGCAAGGCAATCGGCAATTTCTGGGTCGATATGACCCGCGCCACATTCTACATCCTGCTGCCGATCTGCATCGTCATGACGCTGGTCTTCGTCTATCTCGGCGTGCCGCAGACGCTGGGCGCCTATGTCACGGCAACGACGCTTGAAGGCGCACAGCAGACGATCGCTGTCGGCCCGGTGGCCTCGCAGCTGGCGATCAAGATGCTCGGCACCAACGGTGGCGGCTTCTTCAATGCCAACTCCGCCCATCCCTTCGAAAACCCGGATGCGATTTCCAATCTCATCCAGATGGTGTCGATCTTTGCTATCGGTGCTGCCTTGACCAATGTCTTCGGCCGGATGGTCGGCAATCAGCGGCAGGGCTGGGCGATCCTTGCAACGATGGGCATCCTGTTTGTCGTCGGTGTCGGTGTCACCTACTGGGCCGAGGCTGCCGGCAATCCGCTGATGCATGCCTTCGGTCTTCAGGGCGGCAACATGGAGGGCAAGGAAGTCCGCTTCGGCGTCGTGCTTTCGTCGCTCTTCGCCGTCATCACCACGGCGGCCTCCTGCGGCGCGGTCAACGCCATGCATGGCAGCTTCACGGCGCTCGGCGGCCTCATTCCGCTGATCAACATGCAGCTCGGCGAAGTCATCGTCGGCGGTGTCGGCGCAGGCTTCTACGGCATCGTGCTCTTCGTGATCATCGCCATCTTCGTTGCCGGCCTGATGGTTGGCCGCACGCCGGAATATCTCGGCAAGAAGATCGAGGCCAAGGAAATGAAGATGGCTATCCTTGCCATTCTCTGCCTGCCGACCGCGATGCTGATCTTCACGGCGATTGCCTCCGTGCTTCCGAGCGCCGTTGCCTCGATCGGCACGGCCGGGCCCCACGGCTTCTCGGAGATCCTCTATGCATACACCTCGACCGCTGCCAACAACGGCTCTGCATTCGGCGGCCTCTCCGGCAATACGCCCTGGTACAACATCACGCTTGGCATCTCGATGCTGATGGGTCGTTTCCTGGTGATCATCCCGGCTCTGGCCATTGCCGGATCGCTGGTCACCAAGAAGCGGGTACCGTCGTCCGCCGGGACGTTCCCGACCGATGGTCCGCTGTTTGTCGGCCTGCTCGTCGGCACGATCGTCATCGTCGGCGGCTTGACCTTCTTCCCGGCGCTGGCGCTCGGACCGGTGGTCGAGCACCTGATGATGATCGCCGGGCAGACATTCTGAGGTCCGCCAGATGATCCTGCGACACATGCTTCGCAAACGTACACGCCCTCGCGCCGGTTCGCCGGCACGAGGGCCGGCGGCAGCGACCCGCGCCTCGGACGTCATCCTGATGATGATGGCCATCCTGCTGGTCGTGCTTGCCGCTTTCAAAATCCTTCACGGCTGACCGGCCCATCCGATCACGCTTCCTCTTTCGCTGGAGTCTCTCAATGAGCCAGGCAAAATCTGCGAGTATCCTCGATAGTCGCATTCTCATACCCGCCATCGGCGGTGCATTCGCAAAGCTCAACCCGCGTACGCTTTCCAAGAACCCGGTCATGTTCGTCGTTGCGACAGTTTCCCTGCTGACGACGGTGCTGTTCATCCGTGATCTCGCCACCGGCGGAAGCAACCTCGGCTTCTCGCTGCAGGTCAATATCTGGCTCTGGTTCACTGTGCTGTTTGCCAATTTCGCCGAAGCTGTTGCCGAAGGGCGCGGCAAGGCGCAGGCGGCCTCGCTGCGCAAGTCGCGGACGGAAACCCAGGCCAAGCTGCTGCAGTCCGGAAGCCGCGATGCCTTCATCATGGTGTCTGGCACGAGCCTCAAGGTCGGCGATGTCGTGCTGGTCGAGGCCGGTGACATCATCCCATCGGACGGCGAAGTGATCGAAGGCGTTGCCTCCGTCAACGAGGCGGCAATCACCGGCGAATCAGCTCCTGTCATCCGCGAGTCCGGCGGTGACCGTTCGGCTGTGACCGGCGGCACGCAGGTGCTCTCCGACCAGATTCGTGTCCGCATCACCGCTGCTGCCGGCTCGACGTTCATCGACCGCATGATCGCCTTGGTGGAAGGCGCCGAGCGGCAGAAGACGCCGAACGAGATCGCCCTCAACATCCTGCTCGCCGGGATGACGCTGATCTTCGTTCTCGCCACCGCCACCATCCCGAGCTTTGCCTCCTACGCCGGCGGCTCGATTCCGATCATCATCCTGGTCGCGCTGTTCGTCACGCTCATCCCGACCACCATCGGCGCGCTGCTGTCGGCCATCGGCATCGCAGGCATGGATCGTCTCGTCCGCTTCAACGTGCTCGCCATGTCCGGCCGCGCGGTCGAAGCGGCCGGCGACGTCGATACGCTGCTGCTCGACAAGACCGGCACGATCACGCTCGGCAACCGCCAGGCAACATCATTCCGGCCTGTCCGGGGTGTCACCGAGCAGGACCTTGCCGACGCGGCGCAGCTGGCTTCGCTTGCCGACGAAACGCCGGAAGGCCGCTCGATCGTCGTGCTCGCCAAGGAAAAATACGCGATCCGCGGCCGCGACATGACCGCGCTTTCGGCAACCTTCGTGCCCTTCACGGCGCAGACCCGCATGAGCGGCGTCGATGTCGATGGATCATCGATCCGCAAGGGTGCGGTCGACTCCGTGCTTGCCTATGTCACGGGCGCCGGTTCGTCTTCCGGCAGTGCCGATCATGACGTCGTTCGCGAGTTGCAGGCGATTGCCGACGAGATCGCAAAATCGGGTGCGACACCGCTGGCCGTAGCCCGCGACGGGCGCCTGCTCGGCGTCATCCAGCTCAAGGACATCGTCAAGGGCGGCATCCGCGAACGCTTCGCCGAACTGCGCCGCATGGGCATCCGCACCGTGATGATCACCGGCGACAATCCCATGACCGCAGCGGCCATCGCT
>NZ_CP117257.1:300000-439071 GCF_003240565.2 Rhizobium tumorigenes | reverse complement strand
TCTGTCCTCTTGACGGTTATGATCACTAAACGAGATCATTACCGTCACGGATGACAGAGAGAGTCCGATTCTTCAAGGGATTTTTCGTTAAGCAGAAATTAACGCGCGTAACTCGCACAAGGACTTTACAATTGTAAAGTTCGGGGACCCGCCGGTACGTCATAGAAGGAGCGTAGGGGCCGGATACCTCTCGCTTCAGCCTAAGCCAATGGATGAGGCTTCAAAAGACACGCGCCGGGTATTGCCGCGCGCTCCATAAGAGATGCCCTGGATAATTCCGCATTAGGGCATCTCCGCCCGGGGCATTTCAATCGACAACTTCCTGAGTGAACCTCGCCCGGCCCTCCGACAATAACTCAAGCAATGCAGAAAGAAAGAACTAAGTTTAGGCAATGAACGCCGCATTGATTGATGTCTCGCATCGGGTCAAAATTAGTTCTATACATTTGGTTGCTGCGTCCGGATGCTTTCGCTTTTCCCTATCCAATCCGGTTGAAGCATAACAAGCGTCCCATTGTTCACTTCGTTGTGCGATCTATGGATTTTCGCCACCACTATCCGGGGCTTTTCGCGTCATATCCAGGGGCCGATGCAGTGTAATAAACGCGGTCTTCGATCCGCATCCAACTGTCTCATACTCGTCCGACCCGGTCCCGTCACGTCCCTCATGGCCTTTAAAAACGTATGGCTCGCCCCGTCTGCAAGCGCTTTATGATCGATGTTTGAACAAGTCTGCGCCAACGTATCCGGTCTCAGGGAAAACCCTGGCCAAGATGGAGCTCCGCGCGTTTCGATCCTCATAACTTCCTCGGCGGCTTGCACCATTTTTTTAACCAGGATTTCGAAATGCCGTTCGACAGTCAGGCCATCTTTCACAACCACATGCAGATATCTTCAGCAGCGTCCGCCAGCGGCGATCGTTGCTGATTATTTGGTTATGCTTGGATTACCGAACCCAAGCCGTCTTCTTTGTAGGGACGGCAGCTTTGCAACACAGCCCACACGATACGCGCTAACTTTGCTGCGAGTGCAACGATCACTTTGTTCTTGTGAGCGCGACCAAGTAGACCCCGTAACCAGTCGCCAAGAGGCGTCGCAGATTTGGAAAGCATTGGAAGAGCTGCGCGCGCGCCGTGGATGATCATCTTTCTTAGATATCCATTTCCTCGTTTGGTGATACCAAGTAATTTCGGTTTCCCCCCGGTTGTTATCTGTCGTGGCACAAGGCCTAGCCAAGCCGCCAGGTCTCTGCCGCGTCCAAAGGTTTGCGCATCCCCAACTGACGCAACCAACGCAGTTGCGTTCAGAGGTCCAATGCCGGGGATAGTGCCTAGAAGCCGGCATGGTGAGGGTTATTGTCCGGCGACTGAGGGCGGGCTTTCCTTCATCGGTTTTCATGTCAAGCCAGATCTCGAGCTTACGACGACCTTGCGGAACGGTAAGGCCGCGCTCCAAGAGGATCGCCCGCAGTTGGTTGATCAAAGCAGTCCGTTCCGCGACGAGACGGTCACGCGCACGGTGGAGGGTCTGCATATCCAACTGGTTTTCGTCCTTGATTTCGACGAAACGCATCGTCGGACGCGTAGCCGCTTCAGCTATTCCCTCTGCGTCGCGGTCATCATTCTTTTGAGCCTTTATGTAAGGACGCACATATTCGGGTGACATCAGACGAACATCATGACCTTGAAGCTGAAGTTGCCGACCAACATGGTGGGCGCCACAGCACGCTTCCATCGCCATTATGCACGTCGGCAGAGTTGAGCTGAGTTTGATGACACCCTCTCGACGCAACCGTCGCCGAAGTACGACTTGCCCACGCTCGTCAAGTCCAACCACACTGCAGCTATTCTTTCCAAGATCAATTCCTAACACAGCTATCTGCATTGCTCTGCTCCTTGTTAAATCTCTTCATGCAAAATGCAAAATGCACGATGTGGGAGGGAGGGGCGAGCCATTCCATAACTTTATCCGCGGATGAACTTCAAAAAAACGGTTGTAAAAGGCTTTGCCGCTCGGCACGGCTTGGAGATGATCCTCGCTCTTCCAAAGCCAAGCAGCAAGACCGCGAGTTTGCGTACCACCGCCGATCGCGCCCGCTTTGGACCCAAACATTTCGCGAACTTCAACTCCCAGCTTCGCAAGGCGCACGGCGCGGTCACCGCTGTCAGGAGACAACCCGCTGCCTCATAGTGATAGTGCCGCAACATATCGTCGCCCTGTTTGGAGATCGAGCCTGTCACATCTCGATCGCCCGACTGGTACTTTGGTGTCAGGCCAACGTAAGAAAGGTGGATCGGCTTTTTCCAAAACGTCGCAGGATTTTCCGCCGCGCCACGAAGGGTAGGGAGGTCAGCGGTCCGACGCTACGCACCACATCAGATGCCAGCACGCTTTGATGCGGCCGTCATTTGCGGCACCTTCTTATTCAGGCGGGCCAATTCCACCGAAACCCCTGCGAGCGTATCAAGAAGTGCCGCAATGCCGATATAAGGATCATCGTGTCGGTTGCAGAAAGATCGCACTTCATCGTCGAATTGCTTACCTTCGGCTCGAGCCAAATTCTTGATGCCGAAAGACCGCAGCAGCCCACGAACTTGTCCATAAAGTCCCGAGTTGGGCCTGATTGTGAACTTGCAAGAAAGAAGCAGATGATGTGATCGATCGATCCGAGGCGCGTGACAATCCGTTCGTTCCAATGGCCGTCAAGGTCGTCGCACTGTTAGGAACTCGCGCTGCGGAAATCATCTTGGCCAGTGGTCATGTGCGACCACACACAAAGGCCGCACATATGGAAGCAAGCGATCCGATCAAATATCTGCAGAAAACACTTGCAAGCGGGGGCCGTCCACATATGGGACGACGAACAGGCCATGTATCGAGATGCCAATTTGAGACGATCTTAATAGCCGAAATGTCAGCGCTCGCGTGAGAGGCGTGCGATATCGTAACGCCGAATGAGTTCCTGCAGGTGATCTCGGGCAGCTTGGGCATCTGAGCGTCACAGGGCCGCCTCCTCGGAGGAGGCCCTCTACACGCGGTCGGACTGCAATCGGGCTGCGATCTCATCTCGACGTGACTCTCGTTCCGATCGAGAATTGACAATTTGCCCAAAGCCGGGTCAATCGTCGCAGTGCTCGATACTAGGGCGCCACCGGCTGCCTTCACCGCTTGGCTATGAGACGCCGGGCAGCGTTTCCTTGGTCACGGCGTCGCCTGGACATCGTGGCGTATCGCGGCCTTCTGCGACGGAGGGGAGAAGACGCGCCATTTCGCCAATGTAAACGACTGGCAAGCCGCCGGCGCACTGTGTCGGACCCGACGATCGAAGGGACCGCTGGTAGCGCAGGTTTTGCCGGTCATTGGCTGGCATACCGCGCGGTGAGGATCGATGTCGCGCTGATCGGGTAGCTAGAGATGGTGGACGACGAATTTCAGCAGCAGCGCCTCGGTCGCGGGACAGGGGAGGGAGGCGCCGGTCGCGGCCAGCGACTAGGCCCGTAGGCGAGGTCGGAGGTAAGCGCGCAGTTGATATGCCCCATGCTCCGTTGACCATTTGGCGCAGCTTTTCGATGTCCTGGTGGGTCAACAGTTCGTCCAGTTTCGTCGGCGCGGCGATCGATGACGGTATTTGAGAGTGACCACACGGTCATAAAACCTGCGGATCGATGGTCTTGACGGCCGATCGATAGTGCACGTATCTAATCCGTTGTTTTGCGATTCAAGTCGACCACCTCCATCGATAAGGGATACTTATCGATGGTTAGAGAGCCGACTACCATTCGTACCATGTGGCGAACTGTAATATTCAGATAGAGTTCCTTTAACAAATCATTTACCATAATTTCATTGGCTTACGATCTCGCGAAAATCAGCATGACAGCGCTTTTGGAGCCGGCTTTTCAAGCGTGTACCGAACTGGCGCGTCTCGATGAGCGCGTCGCCCGCTCACCGGTCGGCCAGGGATGGATCGAGCGATCCCAATTCACCGACGCCTGCGCCTCGCTGTGGATCGACGGCGAACTCGTCCATCTCGAAGACCTCGTCCTCCATGATGACACCCGCGATATTCGCACACCCACCCATGAGCTGACAATCGCCCGCGACGTCCTGCGCACGCGTCGGCGGATCGCCGGCCAATCTTCGGATTGGGCGCTGTCCGCCGACGGTTTGCGGACGCTCCGCCAGACGCCGGAGATTTTGTCGGCTGCCGCGGACGAGGAGGGGACGGCTGCCGCTATCCGGCCCGCCGCCGCAATCGATCCGGAAGGGCCGGCGGAGGATGGTGATGACGGCGAAAATCTTCCCGGCGTCGATTATGCTGCCATCGACGCGCTGCTCGTGCGCTCTGACGCCGCGATCGAGCAGGCGAGGCAGCCCGGGCGGGCCGATACCCGCGAACGAGACCCTCTCGTCTATGATCTCGACTGGGATGAGGACGAGCGGCTGGAGGAATGGCGTGGTGTAGTGCGTCAGGCCGAACATCTGCCGGCGGTACTGCAGGCGGTGGTCGCCCTCGATGCCTGGAACGAGCTTTCGGTCCTTCAGCACGCGCCTTGGCTTGGCCGGCTGTTTTGTGCATCCATCCTGCGTCAGGCCGGCATCACGTCAGGCGCGCATCTCGCCGCCATCAATCTTGGCCTGAAAACTATTCCCGTCGATCGGCGCCGGCATCGCGATCGCGAGACCCGTCTGCTGGCCATCGCCCACGGTCTGATCGCGGCCGCCGAGATCGGCATGAAAGAGCATGACCGCCTGGCACTGGCTCGGACACTGTTGGACCGGAAACTGCAGGGGAGGCGCACTTCCTCGAGGTTGCCGGACCTCATTGAATTGGTGATGGCGAAGCCATTGGTGTCGGCCGGGATGGTGGCCAAGACACTCGACGTCACACCGCAGGCCGCGCGGCGGATCGTTCTGGAACTGGGCTTGCGCGAGATGACGGGGAGGGGGAGGTTTCGGGCGTGGGGAATAATTTAGTTTTGTGGCGACCCATAAGGAATGACTGGGTTCCGGCATTGGCGGAGGCGACTATGCAAATTTGATTGCCCCCACGTTGGGCGCGAAGCTTTCATGACAAAAAAAAGGTGGATCGCGCTGCGGCGCCGTAAACTTGATAATTCAGCGGTTCTATTCTCAGATAGCAATGAAGAACCGTCTTATGTGAATGGAGGGGACATGGGGCTAGAGCATTGGGATCCGAGCGAAAGAGATTCATCCTTACCAAACCAGGACGAACATAACCGGCACGCGCAGCTCTTTCCGTTCGAAATGATTCCCAAGATAGGTGCTAAGTCGACCATCCAGCTATTAATCCAAACGTAAAGGAACGTCGTATGAAACCGCGCGGGAATTTGACTACCGAACGCGCCGGCGTTAACTTTGTACGCATCGCCGTAGAGAGTGCTGGCAGCCTATTTAAGGAGATAAACCTTCAGCACGACTATGGGCACGACGCTACGATCATGCTGGTGATCGATGGCCAGATTCGACCCCGAGAGATCGCGGTACAAATCAAGTCGGGGGTGAGCTATTTGTCGCCGATGAAGTGCACGATACCAGCCTCTGCCGACCATCTCTTCTTTTACGCGGAACACGATCTTGACACCATCGGTATCGTTTTTGATCCCGAACAGCAACGTGCTTGGTGGATCGACTTACGAAAGGCGGCCCGAGAATTCCGGCGCTCGAACAGCCAAACGGGGACATCAATCTCTTTCAAGAAGAGCTTGTGGAATGAATTCAACAAGGAAGATTTCGAGTCAATATTGATGCCAACACTGCTCGGAGAGGCTCCGCGCGCTCCCGTCGATCGCTTATGCACCTGGGTGACATCTGACGATCAGGAGACCCACGACCTCGGTGTCCGCGCAATCAGGGCACGGCACCGCTGTCGATCTGAGACTTGGAGTTGTTTGATTGAAACCTTTCTGGCCAGATCGGCCGACCAGCTGTCAATTGAGGTCGCCATATCGCTGGCTATGTTGTTAGGTCACGACAACATCGGATATTGGGGAAACGAGATCCCGTCTGAAATTCGAGGTCCCGCTATTCGGGAGGTATTGAAATTTGGGCCTCGCGAAATAGCAAAAATTCTCATGATGCTGCCTGACCGAGACTTCGAGCGGCCAAGCCTCGGTTACAGCCTAATGCCACTGTTCGGAAAAGGCGCAGACACGCCGGCAATTTTCGAGGTTATCAGCAAAAGCGAGGTATATTCGGACGAAATACGAGAACTGGCTGGTGACCTGTTGGCCTGGTATCGAAGCGATCCCCATTTCTGGCGTTTCTGGCGACGCGACTGATCGCCCAAAGTGCACCCTGACGCGTTTGGCGCCTTTATTGGAGACCGGATGGATTTTCGCGATCCCCAAAAACTCTGTGAGCGCGCGCTGCTGATGGTAGTGTACTACTCGCGGGCATCCCGGAATAGAATAATATGAAAGTTTGGGTCGCCGGACGGAGCTGCGTTCGATCAAATCACGTTGACGAAGGTGGACGAACATGTTCGACTTGACTAAAGCTCACGGCGCGCGAACCGTTGTCTTATTCATTAAGGCAGATTGCATAAGGTGGCATACAATCAAATGAAAAAGTCCGCGCCCATGATCGTTTCAAAAACCTCTATTGCAGCGCTTGAGACGGGCTCCCCGGCGGATACGCTGAACGCCGCGCGGATTATGGCGCGGGCTCTGGCCGAGGCGACGCCCGAAACGGAGCGGCTCGGCCTCGCGCGGGCTTTCTGCTACCGGCTGGTCGCTGCCTGGTGGTCTTCCATCACGGAGAACGACAGAAAATTTCCGCTCCGTCCCTTCCTTTCGCCGGTTCCCTATCTCGATCATCTGCCGGACCCTGCTGCAGCCTCGGC
Organism: Rhizobium tumorigenes; assembly: GCF_003240565.2. Classification (NCBI taxonomy): domain Bacteria; kingdom Pseudomonadati; phylum Pseudomonadota; class Alphaproteobacteria; order Hyphomicrobiales; family Rhizobiaceae; genus Arminella; species Arminella tumorigenes. The sequence goes on along the minus strand of NZ_CP117257.1, from coordinate 432,206 downwards.
AGACAGCATTGGCAGCGCAGCGGCCACCTTCGATCCAGAAACCGCAGCCTATGCGATCGGCCTGACTTATACCGGCATGTTGCCGTCGTCTTTCCGCGCGTCGTTTGGCGTCTTTTATACCCCGCCGCCTTTGACCGCGCGTATGCTCGACCAGGCGACGAATGCCGGCGTCGACTGGAAATCCTGCCGGGTACTTGATCCTGCATGCGGGGGAGGAGCTTTCCTTGCCCCTGCGGCCCGGCGCATCCTTGATGCCCTGCCTGACGTTACCCCGGCGATCCTCGTCGAGAATATCGGCAGCAGGCTGCGCGGCTATGAAATAGATTCCTTCGCTGCCTGGCTGTCGCAGGTAACGCTTGACGCCGTGATGCTGCCGGTCTGCCGCAAGGCGGGCCGCAGCCTGCCTGTTGTTGTGACGGTATGCGACACGTTGAAACGTCGTCCCCCGCAGGCGCGCGACCGTTTCGACCTCGTGATCGGCAACCCGCCCTATGGCCGCGTCAAGCTTGACACAGAAGTGCGCGAGCGGTTCAAGCGAAGCCTCTACGGTCATGCCAATCTCTACGGCCTTTTCACCGATCTTGCTTTGTCACATGTGAAGCAGGGCGGCGTGCTTGCTTATGTAACGCCGACCAGCTTCCTCGCCGGCGAATATTTCAAGAATCTCCGCAGCCTCATCGGCCGCCAGGCGCAGCCTGTGACGGCCGACTTCGTCGCGCTCCGCAAAGGCGTTTTTGAGGGCGTGTTGCAGGAAACGCTCCTGACAACCTACAGGCAGGTGGGAGGCAGAGCACAGGCGCAGGCCTTCGAGGTCATGACCGGCCCAAACGACACCCTGACGATTTCTCCAGCCGGTCCGTTCGTCCTGCCCGACGATGCCTCGCAACCCTGGCTTCTACCCCGCACGCCCCAACAGGCTGTCTTGATAGAGCGCCTTCGCGAGATGCCACACCGTCTTGCCGACTGGGGCTACGGCGTCTCCACCGGGCCACTCGTGTGGAACCGATTCAAGCCACAACTGCAGAGCAGGCCAGGCAAGAGCCGGTTGCCATTGATCTGGGCAGAATCCATCACCGCTGACGGCCAATTCATCTTCCGAGCGGAGAAGAAGAACCACGAGCCGTATTTCCTGCCCAAGGCCGGGGACGAGTGGCTCATCACCCGCGAGCCCTGCGTCCTGTTGCAGAGGACCACTGCCAAAGAGCAGAACCGGAGGCTGATCGCGGCAGCATTGCCGGAAGAATTCATCGCCAAACACGGCGCGGTGGTGATCGAAAACCATCTGAACATGGTTCGGCCGATCATACAAAAACCCGTAATTTCACCAGACGTGATTGCGGTTTTCCTCAACAGCGCAGCAGCCGACAGCGCGTTTCGCTGCGTCAGCGGCAGCGTCGCCGTGTCCGCGTATGAGCTGGAGTCGATCCCGTTACCTGACCCGGTGGCGTTAAAACCCCTTGCCGCCCTTATCAAGCGAGGCGCTGCCAAATCGATGCTCGAAGCCGAGTGCGACCGACTCTATGGCATGGCGGGCGTAGTCTGAAGATGGCAGGCGTACCAATCTACGTTCCCTGGACGCTGGTCGCCGAGCGGCTGCCGCTGATTTTTCCGGAAGGCACGCCCAACCGGGGTTACTGCATTCGCGAAATGGCGGCGAAAACAATCTTTGTGGCGCTGTATATCTCTGCGGTTGAGGGTTCGGACCGATACCTTGGGCCGGCCCATGTCTATCGTATGACCAACCAACAGGCGGCGCTTGCCGACCAGACCGATCGCGATGCCTATGTGAGGTTGCTGCGGCAGAAGAATGGGCTGCCATCCGGCGATCGCTGGTATGCGGACAACAGCCGCGAGCCGATCCGGGACGAGACGCTGCGCGAGGGGCTGGTTGCAATTGGGGCGGTCTTGAAGCGCGAAGACCTACCGACCACATCTGGCCTGCCGCGCTACCAGCTCAAAACCGATTTTGCGGCGCTGTTCGATCCGGTGCTCGAGGGCGAAGCCCTCGAAACTGCCATTGCCGCATTCCAAACCACGCATCTCAGCAAACTCGCGCTGGCCCGCGTGTCTATCATGCTTTCTGGTGCAGCCGGCGGGGGCGCCGGCGTGCTGGTGACGTTTCCGAACAAGGAAACGCGTAACCTGGCCCCGGGCCCAAGCTCCATTATTTCGAAAGCAGTCGTAGAAGAGTTCGCGCCGCGGTTCCTTGGACAGCCCGCGGTTCTCTGGCTCAGCGAGAGCGGTAACAAGGTCGTTGCCAAAGACGACAAGCTAGCTTCCGCGATTGGACTGAAGATCGAGGCTGACAAAAACCTGCCGGACTTGATCCTAGTCGATCTGTCGGGCGCGCACCCTCTGCTCGTATTCGTCGAAGTCGTGGCGACCGACGGTCCAATCACGGACCGCAGGCGGGAAGCGCTCTACCAGCTGACCGACGCTGCAGGCTTCCCGCGCGAGCAGGTTACGTTCCTGACTGCCTACCAGGATCGAGAGTCGTCCGGATTCCGCAAAACTGTCTCGGCCCTTTCTTGGGGTTCGTTCGCGTGGTTCCTTTCAGAGCCGGCGCAGATCGTTGTCATGCGCGACGGCGCGGATGGCGGCGCGACGCTTGGCAATCTCTCGAAAATCTGACGAGCCTGACCAGAGCGCCACCCGAGGCCTTCTGCAGCCACGCGTATTCAAGAGATTTTTCTTGAGCCATGTAGTTTGTCACGCGGCGTTCAGGCGAGGTACACGCTCGGCCGCCCCGCGTTGCACAGCCTAACATTACAGTTGCGTATTTTTACAAGTTCTGAATCTATAGGCCTCCATGATTCGGAGGTCATGGATGATGGGTGCATCGATCGAGACAACGTTGGAACTTTGGGCATCGTCGCTGCGTGAAGTTAAGGCGCGTATGCGCGGATTGTTTACGCAGGAGCGCGTTGCAGCATCTGCGAACCTTTTCCTGGACGGCTTGTTAGGTGATGAGCGCCGTAAGACAGGTTGGATGCGCGCTGAGGCGGCTGGCGATCCTGGTCCGTGGCGACAGCAAGCCATCTTGGGTCGTGGACGCTGGGACGCAGACGGACTTCGCGACATTGTGCGCGAGTATGTTGTGGAGCACCTTGCCACAGATGATGCGGTCCTGGTCATTGATGAGACCGGCTTCCTCAAGCAGGGCAAGACATCTTGCGGTGTTTCACGTCAATATACAGGGTCAGCGGGCAAGGTAACGAACTGCCAAATCGGTGTGTTCACCGCCTATGTTTCCGATCGTGGTCATGCCTTTATCGATCGAGCCTTGTACTTGCCAAAGAGTTGGACCAGCGATCCGGCAAGGGTTGCCGCCGCTCATGTTCCTGAAGCTGTAGCCTTCGCTACCAAGCCTGCCCTCGCTGTCGATATGATTCGGCGGGCGCTGACAGCCAAAGTGCCGTTTTCATGGGTGGCAGCAGATGCGGTGTATGGCGTCGGAGACGTCGAAGGAGCGCTGCGCCGAGCCTGCAAAGGTTACGTTCTTGGGGTTAAATCCGACCATCATTTTGGCGCTTGGTCTGGTAAGCCTTTCGTCGCAGGAACCGCTCTTGAGATTGCCCGTGATCTCGATCCGGCTGCATGGCATCGCCTTTCCGCTGGCGATGGCACAAAAGGCGCGCGGCTTCATGACTGGGCCTACTGCGAACTGGTCGATCTCGATGCCGACGAATACAGTGATACGCAAACCGGGCTTTGGACGCGCGGCTTGTTGATCCGGCGCAATATCAGCGATGGCGACCTCGCATTCTTCACGACTTGGTGCCCGGCCGGAACAGGCATTCAGACGCTCGTATCCGTCGAAGGTCACCGTTGGGCAATCGAAGATAGCTTCGAGACAGCCAAGAACGAACTCGGCCTCGATCATAACGAGACCCGCTCGTGGCATGGCTGGCATCGCCATGTGTCGCTCGTCATGCTCGCCTTCGCAATGATGGCTGTGATCCGATATCGCGCCAATAATGCGGCACCCCAAAAAAGACTGAGGATGCCGACCATCACGATCTGATCCGCTGGTCCATCCAAGAGGTCCGACGCATTGCGAATAAGCTTGCCCAGCGGCGTATAAAGCCCGCCCACATCATCGCATGGTCATGTTGGAGACGAGCGCATCAAGCTGCCGCACGACGCGCTCATTTGAAACTAAAACTGCAACTGTAATGCTAATTACCGTCAAACAATGCGGTATCTGCAACTTTTTCCCCGGATTCATACCTGATCGCCAGCTTGACGGGTAGAGCAGCGACAACGTACGCTCAGTCTGGACACCCTCCATAACAAGCTCCCCGGAATTATGATCGCATGGCCAGATCCCTTACAACGCAAGATATCAGCTGGTTTCTGGACCTGAATGAGAAGGGTCAGCTTGACCTGAATCCACCTTACCAGCGCAAAAGCGTCTGGTCGCCGCGGGACAAGCGATATTTCATAGACACCATCCTCAACAACTATCCGGCTCCGCCGGTTTTTCTTCACAAATCTCTGAGCGAAAACGGCCGGGCGACTTACCATGTGGTGGATGGCAAGCAACGGCTGCAAACCATCATCGATTTCGCGACGAACAAAGTTAGAATTCCTGACGACTTCTCCGATTTGAACCTTCAGCGCAAGCGCTGGGACGATCTGGAGCGCGGCACGCGCGAGCGCTTCTGGAATTACGTGCTGATCGTCGAAATGCTCCCGGATACGGGCGATGCGGCGCTTAAGAATACATTCGAGCGGATCAACCGCAATTCCAGGAAGCTTACCGAGCAGGAGATGCGCCACGCCCGCTATGATGGATGGCTGATTTCGCTCGCCGAGGCTGAAGCGGAAAAGCAGGAATGGAAAGATTTCGGGATCGTCACGACGGCTCGCGCCAAGCGAATGTCGGATGTCCAGTTCATTTCAGAGCTGATCTACATCCTGCTTAAGGACGCGATTACCGGCTTCGACCAGGATGCGCTCAATGAATTTTATGCCGAATACGAGGATACGAGCGAACTCCCCGAATTCGTCGAGGATGACATTATGGCCAAGCTTGAAAGGGTAAAGGGGCACGTCCGCTCGCTTCTCGCTTTGAAGGGTGAGCTAAGGGATCAGATTAAGGTTCAAAGTCACTTCTACACTTTGTGGGCTTACTTCGTTCTCCAGGAAAAACGCCTACTGCCAATTGCGGACTTTGCGGACAAGTACGAATCGTTCCTCGCTCAGGTTTCTCTAGCCGTCGCAAACAGCCTGCCCGCCTCGGACGGCAGTGAGGAGGGTGAGGTCGCCCGTCAGCTGATCCTGGAGTATGCAACGAATGTACGCGGCGCTTCCACGGATCTAGCGCCTCGTGCCAAGCGGCAGCGCAGCCTGACGGCGGTCATCCACGGGCTAGAGGCCGCGCCCGATGAAAATAATTAAGACGGTACGGGACCTACATGCCGAAAGCGATGAGCGGTACAGGCGGCTGGCGGCTGGCGGCTGAAGTCCAGCTCTTTCTAAAGGAGGAAGCTGAAAAGCAGGGCTGGTTTTTTGTATCGCGGCTGAAGGAGCTCGAGAGCTTCGCTTTGAAGATCGAGACGGGGAGGGTGCCCGAGCCGGCGAAGCTTGAGGATTTTTTTGCCTGCACGCTTGTCGTGCCTACACTGGCTCACATCGAGGTCGCGGAAAATGCTGTTCTCAGCCACTACGATCTGTCGGCGCGCAGGCCCCCTGACGACAGCAAGACCTTTAACAGGCTGCGGAAATAGCGACAATTTCCCGCCGATCCTCGGTAGATGTCTCGAGACGAGCCGTTATGAGGCTTCTTCAGCGGCCTTGTCGGCCCATTTTGTCGTAATCCGCCTGGTTCGGCGAATTCCGGGCGCGATTATGCCGTCGTCAGCAGCTTCGGCAGCCTCACCAGATTATAAGCGGTGGCTGTTAGGGTGAACATCCAGCCAACGCGATCCTTTCCACGATGGCGGGTCTTGCGCATTCCGCCGCTGGTCTTGGCCCAGCCGAACACTTCTTCGATACGCTTGCGGATACGCTGACTGACACCGTAGCCGGGATGATGGGTGGTCCGACCATCAATTGCCGAGCGTCGGTTCGTCGTGTTCTGGGCGACGTGTGGCGTCACCTTTGCGTCCCGCAAGGCTTCGACGAAGTCGGCCGTATCGTAGGCTTTGTCTGCAGCCAATGTGATGCGGTGACGACCATCCATGCGGCCCACCATATCCAGAGCTGCCTCGCGCTCTGCTGTTCCACTCGCATGGGTCAGCGTGGCGTCGACAACCAGGCCGTTGCGGTTTTCCATTGTGACGTGACCCATGTGGTAAAGCTTGGCCGCCTGGCCACGGGCCTTCTTGTAAAGCCTGGCATCCTGGTCGGTGGTCGACGCATGGGTTGCGTTGCTGCGCTTCTCGCCGTGGAAATCGCGCTCAGAGTTGCGGCCTGCGGCCTTTGGCGGCTGTTTCCCTTCAGCGCCAGAGCCGCTGTCGTCAGTGTCGCTACCATCTGCGCCGTCCTTGGGTTTGAAGCTCTTCATGCTGGCCCACGCTTCAATCAAGGTGCCGTCCACCGAGAAGTGGTCGTCTGACAGCAATGCCTTAACCCGCGGCTGGCTCAGCAACGCGGCCAGAAACTTGGCGGCGATGTCGCCAGCCAAGAGCCGCTCACGGTTTTTGGTGAACACGGTGACGTCCCAGATCGGCGCGTCCATCGACAAGCCGACGAACCAGCGGAACAGCAGATTGTAGTCCATCTGCTCCATAAGCTGACGCTCCGAGCGGATCGTGTAGAAGGCCTGCAACAACAAAGCGCGCAGCAACTTCTCCGGCGGGATCGACGGCCGGCCGATCGCTGAATACATCCCCTCGAAATCCGGGGACAGAACTTCCAGCGCCTCGTCTACGAGGGCACGGATCGGCCGCAGCGGATGGTTTGCCGGAACGCGGGCTTCGCAGCTTACATAAGAAAACAGACCCGCCGTCTGGTCATCACTGCCGCGCATGTCCTGCTCCCGCCAATCAATCACCCAGGCATGGAATCACGGCAGTCCGCTCACAGCAAGGGCCTTTTTCCGCATCCTGTTAAGGAGTCCTCGGATTTCAAATTCGACGACCTTCGGCTTTACGTTGCGAAGAGACCCAGCCAGACCGGTAAAAACCTCGATCTCGACGGCATCGTTTTTGAGGTTCAGATCAAGACGGTTCTGCAGCATGCATGGAGCCTCGCGACGCACGACCTGATCTATAAAAGCGACACTGTCAGCTGGCCCAGAGAACGCATCGCGTACCAAGTTAAGGCGATGCTGGAGCATGCGGAAATCGCGATCGCCGAAGCCAACCGGCTTGCGGACGCGCCGGCCGTCGCGAAAAAGGACGAACTCACGACCGAGACGCTGAAACTGATCGAGCAAATCAGGGCGCAATGGTCGCCGGAGCGCCTTCCGCGGGACATCAAACGTCTCGCGGACACGACCCAGAAAATGTTTAAGGCGCTCCGTCTGGACGTCGATCAGCTGACGCCGATTCTCGCGGCGGAGAAGCAGCGGGTCGGGATGTTGCCGAACGATATTTCACCATACGCTTTCATTGTTCAGGCGCTCGCCCATAGCACTTCTTTCGATTTTCGGGCTGCGTTGAACAAGGCGAAAAGGATGAAAATCCTGGTGCATGGAGGAATGGATCTGCCAGCGTGGATGAGCGACGAGCACCCTAAAATCTTACGGGTTTAGTGAGGATGTATGCGCAGAAATGAGATTGGAGATGAGCTGAAGGACCTCGCATTCGACTTCCTGTATTTCTTCGCTCGTTTCGAATTCGCTCTCAAAGCCAACGGCTATCTGAAGAAAACAGAACCTGGTCAGCCGGCGGAGGCAGGATGGGTAGCGTTTCGCGAGCGCTGGAAAGATGGATACAAGCTGACGGAATCCGCCGAAGCCTTGATTGAAGCTAACCCAAAAAAGCAGATGGTCGGCGAGGACGGATCACTTGAGTTCCGGCCCGCTACTGTCGCAGATAACACCTCGGATCTGGAGCGCGTCGTCATCCTCTGCAACGTCGTACGCAATAATCTCTTCCACGGCGGGAAAAGCAGCAACGACGGTTTCGACAGTCCCGAGCGTACGAAGCTGTTGCTGTCCTTGGTTCTCGGTGTCCTAGGGGAGCTGGCTGAGGCCTGTGACCTCCGGCCCGACTACAGCGGCTATTATTGATTGGCCGAAAATCGCCAGTCATCGGCCGTATTTGTCCCTTGCATCGTTACGGGCGACAATTCTGATGCTGTGATTTATCGCTTAACACAGGAACCCAAGCATGACCGAACCGCGCTATGTCACGAAAAATTCTCCGTGCGTCGATCAGACGACGGATGAGATAGCAGTCTATTATCGCGCGGCAAAGGCGGGCGATGCGGCCGTGGTCCGGCAGACGCAGGGCCATGTGCTACAATATGCCATAACAGCCGTTGAAGGCACCAATCCGGCGCGCGGGCGAATCTATATCGGGCAGTTCGGGGCGTTCTATACGAAGCACGGCAAAAACTGCTTCGAGCCGAAGGGACAAAGCTCGCTGGTCGTTCCGACGCCGGAGGTCCTTGCCTGGGCTGAGGAGCATCCACGGGGCGAGGTTGGCTATGTTTGGTATCGGTTTGAAGGATATCAGGCTCTCTTCTCGAAGCCTAGCTGAAACCTCTCTAGTCCTTTGAGAACGCGCTTGGGTGTTCTTATTGTGTTCTTTGGTATGCTAGACTGCCTGGATGAGAAATATCCCTTGTCCACCACGATTGAAGACGCGCTTGCCCGGCCTCTGTCCGCCTATCGCGGGACAAGGCAAGAGAATTACTCGAATGGCTTCAATATCGAGAACCGCTGCCGCTGCGGACGGCTACCTGCTATCCTGCGCACCTGATGGTGATGCGCCACGGGGACCGATCCCTTAGCTACGCGCTCAAAGCGTTTCGGGGCAAGCGCTGCGGCGCCCGGCTCCAGATTCAGCATCAAAGAAGCCTGGAGTGGCGGTGAATTGAAGGGGATCGCTTGTGGCACCGGAAAACACCGGCCATTCGGAGATCGTCCGGCCCGGGCGGGGAACGCGCCAGACCGGACGGAATGTCAGCATCCGCCAACGATTGCGATGGTGCGCTGCGCGTAGGTCCGGACCTCGTCATCGACGAAGGCGACATTGGGGTCGTGATGGAACGGCGCCGTATACTGGTTGATGTCGTCCAGATCGTTATATTGGGAAGTCAACGGATGGTTGGCGTCGCCGCGGATGATCGCCAGCATGTCCCCGAGCCATTTTCCGTCCATGATCTGGTTGGGAAACCGGTAGCGGATATATTTTTCCAGCAGCGGCCGCATCGCGGTCCGCATCTCGCGGGCGTTGTCGTTGCGGCCCTCAGCGAACTCCTGAAGAAGCATATGGTCCTGGAGATAGCCTTCCTTCACTTCCCAAGCGATGTCCCACGGTTCGATGGACGAGCCGCTAAACGTCCCGGAAATCTGCATGGTCGCGCAGGGTACTCCATGAATGAGGCCGCGCACGCCTTCCAGGAAGAACTTGTCGTGGCTCAGAACGATCGTCTGCGCCGCCTCGCCGCCGGTCCTGACGATCTCCTTCGCGGTCATGGCGCGGCGGAAATCGTCGAGGCTTGTGAAAGGATCGTCGAACACGACCAGCTTGCGGGAAAGATCCGGGTCGCGCTTCAGCTGCGCCAGGAAGAATGCCAGCGCAAATGTGTTCTTGTCGCCGGCGCTCATTGTCGTGTCGAACCCGGGATCATTCGCGCCGTTCCTCGTCACGTCGACGTCGTTGGTGTCGAACCGCAGGCAATAGGTCGACTGCGGTACTTTCCCGACATAATTCTTGCCACACTGAGCCAGTCTGAAGCCAGCCCCGAACGTAGCCAGGATCTTGTTGATGTCGGCTTCATACGCCCCAAGGATTTCTTCATCGTAGGCGTCGAGTGCCTTCTTCTTTGCATCCTTGTTGTCGACGAGGGCTTTTTTTTCATCCAGTAGTTTCTGGTAGCCCGTTGCGAGCGTCAGCACGGGCTCGGCATGCCGCTTCTGGACGGCTTCCAGTCCCGCGAGGGTCGCTTCGACGGCCGCTTTGTTCGCGGCGGCGCTTCCGTCTTTCACCGCCTGGATGAGCTGGTTCGCAGCTGCGAATCCTGCCGACGTGGCGTCAAGTTCCGCAACGGTCGAAGACCATTTGGCGCTTGCCTCGATGAAGTCGGCCGACGTGGCGACAGGCTCCAGCGGAGAATCCATCTTCTGCTCCAACAGGGCTTTCGCTGTCCGCAGGAGCGTCTTTACCTCTGCTACGATCCGTGTCCCTGCTTCCGGCGCGTGGTACTCGTGGTCGCAATAGCCTTTCCAGAACGCGGCGTCGGTCTCTACGTCTTTGAAAGCCTGCTCGCATTTAAGCGCGGCTGCGTCTGAGAGGCCGCTGCTCAGCGCCTTGTCCATGCCGGCGATGGCCTTCTTGTGGTCCGCATACGCTTCGCTGAAATAGCCGCGATAGGCGGCTACCAGCTCATTGTTCGACAGTGCCGTGGCGCAGAACGGGCAGTTGTCGCCGACGGCATGTTTCAGGCCTTCGGCGAGCCAGCTCTCACCGCCTTCGTGAAAGCCATGTGCCGCGATGTGGCTTTTTACGCGCCCGGCGGCATCGGCTGCGATCCCGTCGACTCCCTTCAGGAGGAGAGCCGCAAAACCTTCCGGCAATGCCGGCAAAGCGGACACGCTTAAGAGCTTGCGGGATTTAATGGCGTCTGAGTCGTTGATGGCTTTTAGCGTCCGCTTGGCGTCCTCGATTTTTGCAGCCACTGCCGCATCTGCGACGAGCTTCAGGAATGCCTCAAGCTTCATGCCTTTCGGCACATGCTGCTCAAGCACCTTTTTCTCGTTCGCGATTTCACCTTGCTTTGCGGTGGCGTCAGCATCAAGCCTGTCGACCTCTTCGGCAAGCGCGACTCCTGTCGGACCTACGACGATCCGATAGAAATTGCGGCGATGCTCGACGTCGATCTGGTCTCCTCCATGCACATTTTCAGTAACGAACTGCTGATCGAAAATGTGGATGTCCGGCCGGGGAGCGGTCCAGGCGCCATTCGAAAATCGCACGAGTCCTGAGTCGAGCAGCAACCCAATCTCGGGATTGGAGGTTGCCTTAAATGTCTTGCGGCGCGTGACCAGCCTCGGATCGTTGAGCTGAAGCGACCGCAGGACCGCGCACAGCGTCGTCTTGCCGCGACCATTGCCGCCGTAAATCAGTGTGAACTCCTCGTAACTGCCGCCCCCGATCCGCGCCGATTTGAATCGCCCTACATTTTTGATCTCGGTAATTTTTTTTAGAAACACGTTTTCCCCCTACTCACCGTCTTCAAATTTGAAGACCGCTGCAATTCCCCGGTGCCAGGGTATTGCCTTGACGTGCCGAGCGCCAGCCCAGTTCGCGGTGAAAGTGTATTCGTCACCGGCCCGCATCTCGATTGAGAGCACCGTTTGGCGCAGGGTGTACCTGCTCCGCCACCCTTCGAATCGCTACCGTCTCGCTCCTACTTGCTCCATCCCTCAATCTCGCGCAGACCCAGAACGGGTCCGACCTGTGGCTGGTGAGTTGTCTTGGCTTGCCCGCATGATCTCCAGAACGGATGGGCCATTCGGCTTGCCCTGGCAGCGCCGGTCTAGATAATACCCATCGCAAGAGCGGTAATGCACCGCGCCGGCCGCAGGTATTGCAATTTCTAAATTAGAAGATTCTAGGGCAGCATCTTCGAATGCACATAGCCGATTGGTAGCATATCGGAGATGGGCTCGCCCCGCATTGTGCAACTGAGTTAGGACGACGTTGCATCATTTCGCGGATGCACAATCTGGACTTGCGCTATGGCCGAGCTATAAATCAATTACCAAGAACTAGCACGCGCCTCGGGGGAATGATGAAGCCTTACACTCGATCTATCGTAGAGCTTTTTGACGGCAAAAAAAGATTTCTCATCCCCTTCTACCAGCGGCAGTACGCATGGAAGGCTCAACCGCAGCTTGAGTTGCTTTGGGAAGATATCGAGCGCGCCGCCAATCGCCTTCTGGTAGATCGCGCATCACTAGCGCCTCATTTCATGGGCGCAATTGTTATTGCCCAGGTTAAAACATTTGGGAAGCAAGTCCAGGCTTTCGAAATAATTGACGGACAACAGCGGCTCACGACGTTCCAACTTCTGCTGTCTGCTTTACGTGACGTCGCAAGAGCACACGGTTCGCGTTACGAAGCTGAATTGCAGAAGTACCTTCTAAATGATGGCGTGATGGAAAACCCAGATGTCGAGCGCTTCAAGCTATGGCCGTCGCTGACCGACCGTCGATCATTCATCGGCATCGTGGACCCTAATGCAGATCTCGGCGCTTTTGGTCCCTCACCCATTGATGAAGACGGCTTCGTCCGCCGATCAGTAGCAGCGCAGGAATATTTCAAAGAAAAAATTGAAGCTCACGTAACCGACGGCGAAGAGTTCGATGAACACAAACTAGAGCTTTTGTTCGAAGCCCTGAAGGAGGGCTTGGCAATTGTCTCGATTGAACTCGAAGGCGGGGACGATCCCCAGACGATATTCGAGACGTTGAATAGTCGGGGCGTTGATCTGGCGCCCGGCGATCTGATGCGCAATTTCATCTTCCAAAGAGCGAAAGGCCTTGGCCAGGCCGATCATTCGTTGGTCGTCGACAAGCTTTACGAGAAACACTGGCTTCCTTTGGATAGTTCCTTCTGGAATCAGATAGCATCGCGCGGCAGACAATCACGACAACGACTGGATTGGATGCTTACCGATCATCTTTCTATGCAAATCGGCGACCTCGTATCGGTTGAGAACCTCTTTGAGAGCTATCGGCGCTGGATACTGAACGAGCGGCCGTTTGCGACTGTCACCAAGGAACTTGAATCGATTTCTGCCACTGCGGCAGTCGAGAAGCGGCTTTTCGATCAGTCTCTTGGCGATCCGATAGGTAATTTCGGCCGATTTGCAGATGCCTTTGATGTTTCAACGGCGATGCCTCTAGTGATCTATATGGCGACCGAACCGACGATCGACCACGATCTCATCCCAGCTCTTCACGTACTCGAGAGCTTCATTCTTCGACGTGACATTTGTGGCTTGCCCACTAAGGCCTACAACCGATTCTTCATCGGAATAATTGATCGTCTGCGATCGACTGATGGCGACAAAGTCGCTGCCTTGGCAGAATATCTTTCAAGCAGAGTGTCGGATAACGATCGATGGCCAACCGACACGGAGTGGCAAAGAAGCTGGCTTGGCCGAGGCCAATATAAGGGACCGAGACAAGCTCGGCTACGCTATATCTTCGAGGCAATAGAGCTAGCAAAGCGATCTGCTTTAAATGAAGACATCACCATAAAATCATCGCTAACGATCGAGCACATAATGCCACAGCGCTGGCAGGACAATTGGCCAATTCCAGGATTCGAACAATTGGACGACGCAGTGAAAGATCTTGATATCGATTTTGTGACCAAGCGTGCTGAGCGAGATGCGATCATTGACAGGCTGGGGAATTTTACACTTCTTACACAATCGTTGAATTCGTCGGTATCGAACGGACCCTATTCAGTAAAAATGCCTGCGGTTCGCTCCCATTCCAGCCTCGCTCTGAATCGCGAACTGCATAGCTATGAAGATTGGAACGAAAAAACGGTCGCAATCCGTGGCAACGCACTGTTCAACACAGCTTTAACAGGATGCGGAAAAAGGCCCTTGCTGTGAGCGGACTGCCGTGATTCCATGCCTGGGTGATTGATTGGCGGGAGCAGGACATGCGCGGCAGTGATGACCAGACGGCGGGTCTGTTTTCTTATGTAAGCTGCGAAGCCCGCGTTCCGGCAAACCATCCGCTGCGGCCGATCCGTGCCCTCGTAGACGAGGCGCTGGAAGTTCTGTCCCCGGATTTCGAGGGGATGTATTCAGCGATCGGCCGGCCGTCGATCCCGCCGGAGAAGTTGCTGCGCGCTTTGTTGTTGCAGGCCTTCTACACGATCCGCTCGGAGCGTCAGCTTATGGAGCAGATGGACTACAATCTGCTGTTCCGCTGGTTCGTCGGCTTGTCGATGGACGCGCCGATCTGGGACGTCACCGTGTTCACCAAAAACCGTGAGCGGCTCTTGGCTGGCGACATCGCCGCCAAGTTTCTGGCCGCGTTGCTGAGCCAGCCGCGGGTTAAGGCATTGCTGTCAGACGACCACTTCTCGGTGGACGGCACCTTGATTGAAGCGTGGGCCAGCATGAAGAGCTTCAAACCCAAGGACGGCGCAGATGGTAGCGACACTGACGACAGCGGCTCTGGCGCTGAAGGGAAACAGCCGCCAAAGGCCGCAGGCCGCAACTCTGAGCGCGATTTCCACGGCGAGAAGCGCAGCAACGCAACCCATGCGTCGACCACCGACCAGGATGCCAGGCTTTACAAGAAGGCCCGTGGCCAGGCGGCCAAGCTTTACCACATGGGTCACGTCACAATGGAAAACCGCAACGGCCTGGTTGTCGACGCCACGCTGACCCATGCGAGTGGAACAGCAGAGCGCGAGGCAGCTCTGGATATGGTGGGCCGCATGGATGGTCGTCACCGCATCACATTGGCTGCAGACAAAGCCTACGATACGGCCGACTTCGTCGAAGCCTTGCGGGACGCAAAGGTGACGCCACACGTCGCCCAGAACACGACGAACCGACGCTCGGCAATTGATGGTCGGACCACCCATCATCCCGGCTACGGTGTCAGTCAGCGTATCCGCAAGCGTATCGAAGAAGTGTTCGGCTGGGCCAAGACCAGCGGCGGAATGCGCAAGACCCGCCATCGTGGAAAGGATCGCGTTGGCTGGATGTTCACCCTAACAGCCACCGCTTATAATCTGGTGAGGCTGCCGAAGCTGCTGACGACGGCATAATCGCGCCCGGAATTCGCCGAACCAGGCGGATTACGACAAAATGGGCCGACAAGGCCGCTGAAGAAGCCTCATAACGGCTCGTCTCGAGACATCTACCGAGGATCGGCGGGAAATTGTCGCTATTTCCGCAGCCTGTTAAAGATATGGGCTAGCCCCGCGAAAACGGAGACCGCCCAGCTAGTAGCTAAAGAGGATGCCAGCACTCTTCCTGCGGAAGGCACTGTTTGCAAATTTACTTATGCCGGCAAGCAGTACGATGGGCAAATTCAAGGCGCTCATCTTGTCGTTCAAGGCTTTGATACACTTTTCTTCTCCTTTTCAGCAGCGTCGAAAACGATCTCACAGACAAACCGTAATGGTTGGAATGATTGGTTTCTTCGAGATGCAGCCGGCGGCTGGATCTTGGCAAATGATTGGCGGCAGCAGCTACAGGAACTAAGGTGAACTCCCATCCGCTAAGTCGGCGGGACCGAGCAAGAATATGCAGCGGCACGCACATATTGCACCCCAGCCAAGGTGGAGCCTACCTATAATGCGTGACATGATGTCGTGAATTCAACACCTTGATGCCAATATACAACTGGTCGTAGGTTCGAGTCCTTTCAAGGCGTTCGATGCCAACAGCCGTCCATGCTTACCTGTTCTATCCAAGCAGACGGCAGAACTCGCCAGCGTTGAAGGTTGTTGTCAATGCGCTGAAGATTTGATGTGCCGATCAGCGGGTCTAGATGCGGATAGTCAGTAGGGTCCTCAGTTAAGCCGTCAAGCAACCCAACCAACCCAGAGGCCTGTCTTTGTGCAACTGCATCTGCTACCGAGATTGCGTGAGTTTCTCCTCGAAGGCCGTGCTCGTCTCTATGTCCAGTTCCATCAACAATGACGGGCCTGTTAAAGCACTGGCTGACGCCCTCGCCACCGAGCGTGTGAACCCGGTGGCGCTGTTGGAAGCAGTGCTTTCCGCCTCAGATGATTGCATCAAGGTCCTCGATCTTGAAGGCCATCTTCTTTTTATGTCCGAAGGTGGCAAGCACGTCATGGAGGTGGATGACTTCGATTCCTTGAAAGGCTGCCCGTGGCCTGATTTCTGGGCGGACGAGAGTAATGTCGCCGCCCGTAATGCCGTCGCAATCGCTGCCTCAGGGCGTCCGGCCCGCTTCACAGGCTCTGCCAAGACGGCGCGTGGTAACGATCGATTCTGGGATGTCCAAGTCCTGCCGCTTGTCGATAGTGGCGGCAGGCCGACCCAACTCCTCTCGATTTCTCGTGATATCAGCGAGGGTCATGCCGCAGAGGCGAAGGTTGCAGAACTGATTGCGGCCGAACAGGAAGCAGCCAAAGCCGAGGCCGACACGTTAAGGCGGATGCTGCTCGATGCGCCGAGCTTCATGTGTGTTCTGGAAGGGCCCGATCATGTCTTCAAGATTACCAATAAGGCCTATCTTCAGCTTGTAGGGCATCGCGACCTGATTGGCGTGCCGGTTCGCCGGGCATTCCCGGACGTTGAAGAACAAGGCTTCTTTGAACTGTTGGACGAGGTTTATGTGACGGGAGAGCCGTTCATTGGTCGCAGTGTCAGCTTTGCGATCCAGCGTTCGCAAGACGCCCCCTATGAAGAGGCATTCCTCAACTTTGTCTACCAGCCTATCTTCAGCGCGGAGGGCGTCGTTACCGGGATATTTGTGGAGGGAAGCGACGTCACGGACTTGAAAAACGTCGAACTTGCGCTCCGCCGAAAGGATCTTCAGCTCGAGCTTGCGCTTGACGCAGTAGGAATGGGCGTTTGGGAATGCACGGTGGTCGATGGACATTTCGTTGATATCAAGGAGGACGAACGGGCAAGGACGTTGCTCCATCGTTTGGCTGATGAAGAGGCGACTTTCGACAATTTCACATCCCGCGTTCATCCCTATGACCGGCTGGCTCTTGCCGAGTCAGCGGCGCAGGCCCTCGATCCAAGTGGCAGTGGTATCCTCGACGTCCAGTATCGAATGCTTGAACGCCCCGGCATGCCGAGCCGCTGGGTTCATGCCAGAGCGAAAACTGTTACGTTCGACGGCTTGACGAAATTCGTGGGCACAGTGCGGGATGTCACGGACCGAAAGGATGATGAGGCGCGCCAGCAGTTGGTCAGTGGCGAACTGCAGCACCGGATCAAAAATCTCCTGGCGATGGTCAGTGCAATAGCGACGCAAACATTGCGTGGCGATGATATCGCAGACCGACGAGAGATATTCAACGCGCGTTTACACGTTCTGGCGCAGGCCCAGAACTTGCTCATGGCCACGACATTTGAAAGCGCGGGCATCCATGACACACTGCGAGCGGCACTTGCGCCCCATGGCGGATCTGACGGACGTTTTGATATCGATGGCTCTCACTTCGAGATGACGCCGAAGCAGAGCCTCTCGATGGCGCTCACATTGCATGAGCTCGCCACCAACGCCACCAAATATGGCGCACTTTCAAACGACGCCGGCCGCGTCAGAATATCCTGGCATCTCGCGAAGGCATCAGACGGACGACAGGATCTCAATTTCGTCTGGCAGGAGAGCGGAGGACCGGCCGTGTCCGAGCCAACGACCAAAGGTTTTGGGTCGCGGCTTATTTCCCGTGTGCTTGCTGCAGATTTCTCGGGCGACGTACGGATCATTTACCCGTCTGGAGGCGTTGTATGCACACTAACAGCCACACTTGGCTAGCTCGACGCGAAAATGTCTCGCTTTGTCCTCCATTAAGCGGGATCCGGCCAACCAGAAAATTTAAGTCATGATTGCTCAACGAACCGCCGTCTTGGTTGTCGAAGACGAGGCCCTCGTTCGAATGGGCATTGTCATCGAGCTGGAAGATGCGGGTTTCGAAGTATTCGAAGCAGCGAATTCAGTTATTGCAATCGACATCCTAGTTGCCAATCCGCGCATAGAAGTGATGTTCACGGACATCGACATGCCGGGCGGAGTAGACGGCCTCAAGCTTGCAGCTTCGGTTCGGGACAGGTGGCCGCCAATTACCATCATCGTAACGTCCGGTCATCGTGCAGTCGGTGTTGACAGCCTACCCGTGCGGGCACGGTTCATGCCGAAGCCCTACAATCCAGATGCGGTGGTTCGGTCGATCAAAGAAATGATGCTTCAATAATTCATACTTTCCTGGCGCGTTTTCGCGGCCCAATCCGGTTATTATCGTTATTTCTGACGACCAAGGCTAACCAGCTCATGATAGGGGTCGGTTCCGGCTGGGGGCGAAATGACACTCTAAGCTGTTGCGGCGTTGGGCCAGAGATATTCGCCGGTCAGTAATATATGTGCCCAACCCAGCGGAGAGATATGCGCCAGAAGTTCAGGCGGCACGTCAAGTCCTTCATTCCGGCGCTCTGCGACCGCTTGGCCGAGATGGAGGGTGTTCCAGTAGATGATGATTGCGGTGAGCAGGTTCAGTCCGGCGATGCGGTAATGCTGGCCCTCGGTGGTGCGGTCACGGATTTCACCCTGGCGACCGATACGCAGCGCATTCTTGAGAGCGTGGTGGGCCTCGCCCTTGTTGAGGCCGATCTGAGCACGCCGCTGCATGTCCGTGTCGAGGATCCACTCTATAATAAAGAGTGTCCGCTCCACGCGGCCAACCTCACGCAGCGCAACCGCCAGATCGTTCTGGCGAGGATAGGAGGCAAGCTTGCGGAGCAACTGGCTCGGCTTTATCTTGCCAGCAGCCATGGTCGCGGCGCATCGAAACAGGTCGGGCCAGTTCGCGATGATCAATTCCTCGCGGATCTTGCCGCCGACCAGTTTGCGCAGATCCTTAGGTGTCCCTGCTGGATTGAACACGTAAAGGCGCTTCGAGGGCAGATCGCGGATGCGCAGGACAAGGCGGTATCCGAGCATGCCACTGGTCCCGAACAGGTGATCAGTAAACCCTGCCGTATCCGCATATTGCTCTCCAACCTGCCGACCTGCCTCATTCATCAGCAGGCCATCCAGGATGTATGGGGCCTCGCTGACTGTCGCAGGAATAGTTTGTGATGCGAACGGCGCGAACTGGTCGTTGACGTGAGTGTAAGCCTTGAGGCCGGGTTCATTTCCATACTTGGCGTTGACCATGTTCATGGCCTCGCCCTGCCGGGCCGAAGGAAAGAACTGGCCATCGCTCGATGCGGTCGTTCCCATGCCCCAGAAACGGGACATTGGTAGATTTGCCTGCGCAGCCACCACGATCGCCAGCGCCTGGTCCATTGCGTCGCTTTCGACGTGCCAGCGAGCCAAGCGCGAGAGCTGCCAGTAATCATGCGTGTTCGTGGCCTCCGCCATCTTTCGCAGTCCCAGATTCAGCCCTTCTGCAAGCAACACATTGAGCAGGCCGATCTGGTCACCACATGGAACCCCGGTTCGAAGATGAGTGAAGGCTTCCGTGAACCCAAGCGCAGCATCGACCTCCAACAAGATGTCGGTGATACGAACTGGCGGCATCCGGCGATAGAGATCGAGTATCAGCTCCTCTGCGCTGTCCGGAACGGCCGCTGTCAGTCGGTCAATCCGCAACGTTCCATCCTCGATGCTGCCACGAGGGATGGTTCCGTCGCGCGCTGCTCGTGCAAGTCTCTTCAGGCCGTCGGCCAGGCGAGCCTTTCGATCACTCAGCCATACTTGTGGATCGAGGGGCACGGCCAGTCTTGTGTTAGCTTGTGCCGCAACCATCGGCACCAACACCAGTTTGAGATCGCCATACCGGCGCGAATGGTCGAGCCAGATGTCACCGGATCGGAAAGCATCCCGCAGGTGAAACAGGACCGCCACCTCCCGGAGTCGGTTGTCGCCCTGGTCTTGTGCTCTCAATTGGCGGTGCCATTTCGAATTCGGCCGCAAGAAGTTGTCGGTCGCCGGTGGTGACGCTTGCATTTCGCCGATGGCTTTTGCCGCCGCACTCAAGGGCTGGGCGACCGCTGCTGCCTGGAGTTTTAGGCATCGCAACATGCGCGGCGCATAGCGGCGGAAGCGATGATATCCTTGTCCGACATGAGCCAATGGATCGTCCGCCAGCGTATTGCTGAGCTGGGAACCGGTCGCGACCAGTTGTTCGAGCCGGCCCCATTCCGCCGACTTGGCGACCGCCATTTCCAGCGGAACACCATCATTGCGGGCTTCGAGCAGGGAGGCTCCCAGTGCGGTGAAGGCGCGTAGCGTGTCGCTGACAGTTGCCTTGGAATCGGCAATCCGCTCATCATGTAGCCGTTTCGCCTCGCGCCAGGTCTTTCCCACAATCCGGTCATGGGTCTCGACCACTGTATCGGCGATCGCCGCCTCCCATTCCACAGCACAGACGGCCAGGATCGCCCACCGCCGATCCGAGCTGATGTCCCGCAAGCCGTCGGTAAAATAGCGCTCGCCTTGCCGACGCAGGCGTGCGACACGGTGCGGCGGGATACCGACGAGGATCTGCGGATCAAGAGCAAGGCTACGCAGCAATTCCAACCTGTCGAGCAGCCGGTTCGCCGCTGCGGAATTGTTGCCGACCTCGAACTGGCGAAGCCAGATGAAACGGCTGATATTGGCATCGAGCAGTTCGATCAGCAGCCCATCAAGCCGTTCGCGTGTGTCATTATCGAGTTTTTCTGCGATCCGCGTCTCGATACGCCGTTCGGCAGCAACCAGCGCGTCCGCACATAGTCGCTCGATCGTCGATACTGCTGGCAAGATCGTCAGAGTTTCACGACAACGTGCAACCAGGCGCTGAGCAAGATCTTCGTTCGAGCGGACATCTTCCGCCTGATCGAAAAGCCAGTCCCGCAGATCACGGGCACCACGACCCGAGAAGGTTTTATAACCGTAGATCTCACGCAACGCCTCCATATGCTCCTGGCGGGTTTGCCGCCGGGCAGCATAGGTGAGAAGCGCATCGGCCGGGACACCAAGCTGTGTCCCGATGAACGACAGGACCTCATGCGGGAACACCTCACCCGGAGCCAGCGCCCGCCCTGGATATCGCAACGCGCAAAGCTGTAGGGCGAACCCCAGCCTGTTCTCCGGCCTGCGGCGTTCCTGGATGTGTCCAAGATCGTCGTCGCCCAGTGTGTAATGCCGAAGCAGTGACAATTCATCAATGGGCAGATCAAGCAGTGCCGAGCGCTGTCGCTCGGTGAGAATATGTCGTCTCGGCATCCTGATTGTCCCTATTGAAGTAAAGTCTGTTTTGGACAACAATCGCCCCATACAAATCAAGGCCTTCCGGCAGCCAAATCCATGAGGGTTCAATTGGGACAGCGCGCCGCGATTTATTGCCGTGTTTCCACTGCCGATCAGTCATGCGAACGGCAGGAGCGTGACCTGACGGCGTTTGCAGGACGCGCCGGTTACGACGTCACTGGAATCTTCAAAGAAACAGGTTCCGGCGCGAAGCTAGATCGGGCCGAACGCCGCAAGATCATGGCGCTTGCCCAGGCCAGGCAGATCGATGTCGTTCTCGTGACCGAGCTTTCTCGATGGGGGCGCTCGACGATCGACCTCCTCAACACGCTGCGCGAGCTGGAAAGCTGGAAGGTGTCCGTTATCGCCATGAACGGCATGGCGTTCGACCTGTCGTCTCCGCACGGCCGGATGCTGGCGACCTTTCTCTCCGGCATTGCCGAATTCGAGCGTGATCTCATCAGTGAACGGGTCAAATCCGGTCTGGCAGCAGCGAAGGCACGGGGCAGAAAGCTCGGCCGACAGACTGGGGTGCGCCCAAAGTCGGACCGCCTCACGCCGAAAGTGATGGCGATGATTGCAGAAGGGCGCAGCTACCGCTGGATCGCGCATGACCTCGCCATCAGTAAGAACACTGTGGCCGAGATCATAAAACGGCATCGTCCGAGAGATGGAGAAACGGCATGAGCTTTATCCGACGCCAGTCCATTGAAGTCGTAGATTACGATCCAGCATGGCCAAAGCTATTCGAGGAGATTCGCGCGCGGATAGAACTGCTGCTGTTGGGCCTAGTTACTGAGATCCACCATATTGGCAGCACGTCCGTACCCGGTCTTTGCGCCAAACCGAAAATAGACATCGACATCATCTTTCGTCAGCCCGCCAAGATCCTAGAGGGCATTGCACGAATGCAGGCAACGGGCGACTACACGTTCCATGGCGAACTGTATCAGGATAACAGGTGGGTGTTTACCACGAGCCAAGTCTCTCCCGGTCAGAGGCTTTATCTATCTGCGCCTGAGCATCCCGCCCATCTGCACCGAATCCTCTTTCGCGACTACCTGCGCCGCCATCCAGAGGAGGCAGCAACCTATGCTACCTTGAAACAAAGGCTGGCGGCCGAGGCGATCAACGATTGGGACCACTACACGGGAGGCAAGGGGCCCTTTGTAACCGACATCGTGAACCGAGCAATGGCCGAGAACTCTTTGAAAATCGGGCGTTAAGTTGAGAATATTGCGATTGGAAGCTGCAAGGCTTATCGCTGTAGATTGCGGCTCCAACAGCTCCTTTGAGCCCGCTGCATTGAGACATGATCGTGGAAATTCCCTAATTTAAAGGAGTGTGGATTTGCCGACTGGAAAGGTAAAATGGTTCAACGTAGCAAAGGGCTTTGGCTTCATCATTCCCGATGAAGGTGGAGCCGACGTCTATCTTCCTCTTAAGAGCGTCGAGGCAGCAAAATTACCACGGCTCGAAACAGGCGTGACCCTGAACTACGCCTTAGCTGAGAGCAGGGGACGGAAATTTGCCGACAGTCTCAGCATCGTCTCATCGGTCGCTGTTGAAACATCGCCCGGCAAAGCGAAGGGCGAAGATGTACAAAAGTCGCTGGACACTGACGACGAATTTGAGCGCGAATGGGGTCTGCGACCAGTTTGAGTTGCTGGCGTGATGATTGTTGGGCGAGTGCGCCCGGACCGCCTCTCCTATTTGCCCGGTTCCGGTAAAGGGTTTTCGACTTTATTGCGAAGGCGTTCTAGCACTTCCTCTGCTGCGATTGTTTGTCGAGGATCGTCTAAAGGAGGGGCTAGGCACCAGCCAATATTGAGGTCGGCAACCGAACCGTGAATGTTGTCCCTTTCGGGCTACTGGCAGTCGCTAACGTACCGCCAAGCTGTTTTACAAAGGCTTCAACGAACCGGGAGCCGAGACCGGAACCTTCAACCTTCAACGCAAGGCCTGATCCATTATCGCTGACCGTGAGCGTGACTTCACCATCTCTCCTGTGAAAACCGAGATTAATTTCGCCCTTACCTTTTGGGAAGGCATGCTTTATCGCATTTGTCGCGAGTTCATTTGCAATTAACCCAATGGCGACAGCGTGATCAGGTAGAATACTGAGGGGCTCTGCTGCCGATGTTACGGTAATGTCGGATGATTGTCCCAACAGGCTGGATTGGACACTTGCACTTATGCCCTCAAGGTAGGAAGGCATCGGCACCGGCCCAAGACTGCTCGATTGGGCGATTACATCGTAGAGCTGAGCGACCGCTGAAATTCGTGCCTGCATTGCCTGGTAACCTAGAACACAGGGTTCGCCTGCCCGCTTCAGTTCAAAGGCAACGAACGCGGAAATGATCTGAAGACTATTTTTGATCCGGTGCGCCAGCTCGGCTGCCAACATATCGCGGTGACGGTCAAGCAGGACCTCGTCCGTCGCGTCTTCGAACACGACCAGCAACCGTGTCATATGATTGCCTGGACGATATACCTTGCGGGCGTTCACTTTGAAGATACGGCGACCAATTCCGGGAAAATCGTCTTCGAGCAGGAAGCCGTCCATTGCTTCTTCGTGAGGAACCACACGCTCCAATAATTTGCGCAGGGCAAAGGTATCCCACTGTCCCTGACCGAGGGCTTCTCCCGACAACTTGGCTTGCGGTGGCATTGAAAAGAGCGAGGAAAGAGCGGCTTGCTGTCACCACGGACATATCGGACTCGAGGATGACCAATGGATCCCGGATCGTGTCAACGATATTTTGGGCGATGCGCAAATTTAGCTCTGCCTCGATCTGACTGACCCGCGCCTCTGTCACGTCATCGATTGCCAGCAGTAGAAAATGAGAACTATCTCCCGAACAAACCACCTTTCGAGCATTCAAGAGCATCACCTTGCGTCCGAGGCCGGTAAATACGTGATCGACCTCGAACCCTTCGACGGAGTTTTCCGTGGGGAGAATGTCCTCAAGCAAACGCTTCAATGCATCGATATTCCATTGTCGATTTCCCAGATCGTTAAGCTTGCGACCAACCGTTTCCGGTTCGCTCACCTTAAACATCGCATAGAATGCGCGATTGGCTGAAATGACCGTGAGATCGCTGGTTAGGACCAGTAGGCCATCTCGTAGAGTGTCGACAATGTCTTGAGCGGAGATAGCGCCCATCGTGAAGTCCTGCATAATTTCTCTCGGCGTTGAAACGAAGCAACCATATGATGGCGGATTTTGGATACGCGCAAATGACACCTCACCTTTTTCATACTTGGTGGAGGACGCCGGCGCTTTCTTGTCGAATTCGGCTCACGAGCGCCAAGGTCTCTTTTCACGAAGGTATTCAGGTGATGAGGGTTTTCCAGCCGCGTCAGCGGCCGGAGTGAGTTCGTGACAAATGCTGGGCATTTGGGCTCGAAGGAATGCAGCAGCCGGAGGCAACCCGCGCCCCCAAAAGCGCTGTAGGGTTTGCCGGAGGCTCGTGGGAAACCTGATCAACGACGCGGATTGCAATTGCGTCACATGCCGATCTCCAGGCATATTCATTGCCAGAGACAATAGGGCGCTCATTGTAGCGTCAGATCTTGGGAGGCATCCCCAGATACGACCTGAGCGCCCGTTCAGTGATCTCACCGGCCGTCGTCCTCCGTTTCAGCGCCTCCAGCTTTGTAGCGATGATCACCGTGCCGGAGAGACATATCTGAAACCGCTCCGGCTTGTCATCGACCGTGTTAGGATGGGCTTGGATCGTTTGCGGTGGCGGCTCAAAAGATTGCGGCTCGCCCACCGCCGCGTTGGACTTCGGTGGTCCATGCATTTCTCCATAGGAAGCCATTTTCCCGATGGAGTCGGCGATCAGGGAATCCAGATCCGACAGGTTCCGACGCGATTTCTGCAGTGGCGGAATTTCGCTCAAGGTCTCCTCCGTTTGCTCATTCAGCTTCGCCTATGGCCTTCGTAATGTCGGCGATGACGCTGACAATGTTTGCGCGTGCCTTGGCGACCTGATCGGCTTTGCCAGGGTCATTGCCGATCCGCGCAAGCGAACCGGCCTCTTTCGAAAACTGCTCGTAGACTTTTCGGGCGCGAACGAAGGTGGGAAGGGCTGGAAGCTTGTTGTCACGGATCATCTGGACAGCGTCCTGGAATGCTGTCGTCCTGGTGTCGATGCCTTCGACGCGATTGAGAAGGAGCTTGAGAGGCGCGCGTTTGAGGCTGGCTTTCGCCCATTCGAAAAGCTTTACGGTCTCGATCATTTCCATCACGTTGGCCTTGGCCGGCACGAGCGTGATGTCGCTTGCGACAATAGCGGCAATCAGGAGATCGTTGATCGAACCCTGGACATCGATGAGGACGATGGATGCGGTCGCCGTCGTGAGGGCGAATTTCAGGTCATGCGGCGAGGATGCTGTGGTGACCAACAATGACGATGGCAGTGTGCCGACGCTGTTGCAGCGGTCTACCCATTGACGACAGGACTGCTGGGGATCGGCATCGATGACGAGAACACTGGCACCGTTCTCCGCGAGTTCGGAGGCAATCAGGAGGCACAGGGTCGATTTGCCGACGCCGCCCTTGGAATTTGCCAAAGCGATAATGGTCATTTTCAGGATCTTCATGTCGCGGTGAATGACTAGTTATATAGCAAATACAGATAGGCGATCGCTTTTGCAAGCCTGCTCGCTTGCACCACTGAACGCAGCCCCCGCGCCTTAGCCAGTGGGAGGCGTTTAAGCACGACCAGCAGTGCTGCAAGTCCCATAGACAGCCGAGGGGGTCTCACTAGGGGAAGTTGTTTCCGTGATCTCGCTTCTGATCGTTCAAGGACTTTGACGAGATCCGCCACTTCCATCAGTGGCGCAAGGGGTGGCGGTCCTCGAACTGACGGGACTGACAGAGGCGGCGTGCGGACCAGAAGTGAGAGAAGTGGCGTGAGGGAGACGGGTGGAGAAGGTGCCACAAGTGGGACCACTGTGTGAAGTGACTGAAGTGACTGAAGTTGTATAAGTATCTGAATATAAACGATAAAAGAGAATTATATGGTTGGCAGGATAGCAGTTTTCGGTGTACGAAAACCGACATGTGCCCGATGGGCTGACGGGCTCGTCCGGCAGTCGCCAAGGGCGACCGGAGCGAGAAGGGATGAGCAAGACCTCGACTGCACAAAGGCGGCCAAGCCGGAACAGATCGGTGCGCGTAAGATTGTCGGAAGCGGAATTTGCGGCGCTTACGAAGTTCGCGGAAGAGGCTGCACTCCCCACCAGCGAAGTGCTGCGGCGATTGGCGCGCGAAGCCGGAGGCTTTGGGCCAACCTTTGAAGGCGAAGTGGCGCAACGGCTCAAGGCGACCGTGTTTCAGCTTCGGAAAGTGGGGGTGAACCTCAACCAGATTGCGCGCGCGCTGAACAGTGGTCGCGTACCCGGATATGAACATCTGAATGGCGGTGTGGAACGACTTGCCAGGCTTGTCGTGCAGCACGAGCGGGAGATTGACGCGTTGCGTGCAAGCAGCCGCGCGCGTGCGCGGCGCCTGGTGGGCAGTCATGTTTGAAGTCGATGCTTTCCTGGGTGTCCTGGACGATATCGAGCGGCGGCGGAAGCGGCGTGCGTCCGCCACTTTCCAGGATCAGGATTTCGATGGCCTTGCTATCCGCAAAATCCGCCAGAAGCCCGGACCAAAGCGCAAGCGCCGCAGGGGCGATGGGACGCCCTATACGGGCAGCAGGCCGCGTACGGGGTTCATGCCCGTAACGATGGAGCTGGAGGATGAAGGACGCAAGCGCCGCGTTAGCGGGGGAGGCGGAGGGTTTGGCACCTTGGCGGCGGGACATGCCAGCTCACCTGCGAGGGCAAAGGCTGCTCCTGGCTCAAATACCGGCGAAGGTGCTGCGAGAGCCGCGCCGATCCGGACTACCGGCCTGGCCGAGCGCCTGGGCGTTGCGGCCGGGTCACAGCCGGCAGTGGTCAAGCTGGTGAGTTTTGCTGCCGGAAGTGCCCGTGTCCGCAAACTTCTTGCCTATCAGAGCCGTGATGGCGAATTGACCGTCGAACGCGAGACCGGTGAACAGGTTGCAGGCGCATCTTGGATCCAGGCGCTTGCCGACGAATGGGCAGAAGAATACGGGCGTCAGCCGTCAAAGGATGTGCTGCGGCTGGGATTGTTCGTACGATCGCACTCAGATGAGGCTGTGGGCGAGGCGTTGAAACAGGCGCTGCCTGGCCACCGCATCGCATGGGGGAGCGAGCCCGATGCTAAAGGGAAGGGACGATCTGTTGAAGTGGTTCTCAGCGCTGCAGCCCGTCCCCATCCCGGTGAAGCAAGCGCGCAGCGTATCTACGACAACCGAAAATCTCTGAGCAAGCTCGACAGGCTGCTTCAGGCGTCGTTCGGCGCTGGCGCACAAGTAGAAGTCCATGGCTTTGCGCACGGAGTGGAAGGCGTTGGTCGCTACCTAGCTCAGGTTCGCAAGGGAACGCACCACGCCGTGCGCTCGGTTCGCCTGAACAAGGACGGATCGTTCGGCGAGGATGTGGTGGTCGGCACCGGCGCGAGTTCGCTGGAGGAGGCGAAGGACTGGAAGCGCGACCTACGATCGCAAGAGCGCCGTGACGTCGCCCACGTCATTTTTAGCGCCAAGCCGGGAACGCCAAGGGATCGGTTCGTCGATGCCGTGCGTGCAACGCTTGCCAGGGAATTCGCCGGGCATCGCTATGCCTTCGTGCTTCACGAGGATCGGCAGCATCTTCATGTTCATGCCGCCATCAAGATGCTCTCGGACGCCGGCCAGCGTCTTCACCCGCGGATCCAAGATTTCAGGCGCTGGCGCAAGACACTGGCCGAAGAGGCGCGTGAACGAAACATTCCCATGGACGCGATGAGCCGGTTCGAGCGGGCAAACCCTCCCGGGTATAAGCTGAAGGACATCCAGCGTGTGGAACGAGGCGTCGCATCGCAAAACGTGCACCGGCGCGTCGAGGCGGCAAGGACGAGTGCTGTCCACATTCCGATACGGGAAGAAGGAAAGCGTCATGCCGCCGCCGCAGCCAGCGGCTGGAGCGACGCGGCGGCCATGGCTTTGCGGTCGCCTGCGCAATTTGCGCCAGATGCTGGCGTGTTGCGGCTCTACCGGGCGGAGCGTCCTGGAACGCGGTCGTCGGTGCCACTCTTCACCCGCGATTTCTCGGCTGCCGCGGAATTGGCACGTCGGTATGGCGGAACGCTCGGGTTTGTCGATGTTCGGCCGACCGAGATGCATCGGATCAGGCCGGCGCGCCGTCAACCCGCGCTGGGTGGCGGTAACGACCACTTCGTCGTCGCGCGAAACCTTGCCGACAGGATGCGCCCGTTCGTGCCGGCGGAAGTGGTAACGGCAAGCGTCCTCCATTTCCATGACCGCGGTGAGATGGCGGTGCGTGCGATGGCGCGCGAGTTCGGGGAGTATCAATCCATTTCATATCGGGAAGGCAGAACGCCAAAGGAGACAGACGACATGGCAAACCTGAAGGTGATGACCGCTTCATTTGCGGAGATGGACGCCCAGATGGAGGTGATCAAACAGCATCTTTCACCAGCACAGCAGCCCCAGATCGAAAAGCTGCGCGGCAAGCTTCGAGAGACCCAGCAGGATATGCTGGCGACGCAGGAGCGCATCGAGAAAAAACGGGGTTTGGTCCAAGGCGAGACCTTCGTGGCACCTGTGAGACACGAGTTCCACGAATTCGTGGCAGAAGAGCACGGCGAGACGATCCGCTACAGTCATGGCAAAGATCGCGGCAAGGCCGGCAGGGTCGCTTTCACCGATCACGGCGACAGGGTGGAGATTGCCGATTGGAAGGATCGGCAGGTGGTTTTGGCCGCGATGCAGGTTGCGTCCCGCAAATGGGGGGCGCTGACCATCAATGGCACTGAAAGCTACAAGGCGCTGGTCGTCGAGCTTGCTGCAGAATACGGATTTAAAATTGCTAACCCCGAGCTGCAGGACAAGCTGGTCGCTACGCGAGCACAAATGACCAAAGACCGCGCTGATCGGGGCAGCAGTTCAGCTGGCGTGAGCATCGATGAGGCCAGTATGGAGGGGCAAGCCAAGGTTCAAACCCAAACCCAAGCTCAAGCAGTCGGACCGGCGGCCCCACAGCCGCCCCTCACTGATCCCAAGGCGCCGATTGTCGAGGGCGAGAAGGTGAAGCCGGCCGATAGTGATCGTGGATCGATGCTGTCGGCGATGCGCGAGGCGGCAAGAAGGTGGGACAAGATCACGGTCAATGGATCCGAGCGCGAGAAGGCCCTCGCTGTCGAGCTTGCGGCTGAACATGGCTTCAAAATTGGCAATCCCGAGCTACAGGACAAATTGAGGGCCGCGCGGGAAAAAGCGGAGGAACGCCGACGACAAGAGAAGATTAGCGAAGAAAGTCGACTTGCCCTTGCCGAGAGCTCCAGCGTCCAGGGGCCAGGTCAAAAGACGGACGTAGAAATCGCGATCGCCCTTCAGACAATACGCGAGCGCACCGATGTCGAGGCCGAGCGGGAGGTGCGCCAAGCCGCAAGCACTGCCGCCACCAACGAGCGGCCGATCGACGGTGGCGGAGACGACCGCGCATATAGAACGCAGGCCGAAGCAAATGCCGCTGCGCGGGCCAAACAGGCTATCGACCAGAACCCGACGACTCCCATTCCAGCCGACGTAACCCAGTCGCCTGAAATCGAGCGCCAACGGCAAGCCCAGCAAGAACTTCTGGCAGAGAAGGACGCCATCGCTAAGATGCAGAAGGAAACGCAAAGACATTCGCACAAGCCGCGTCAGCGGTAGTCGAGTGGTCCCGGGGGAGATGCCTTCAGGTATTCGCAAAAGGGACCCTCCGCGAACTGACGGATGGCCGTCTATCTATGCACAACTTGGCTTGGCGTTGACCATTCATTAGCCGGTTGGGCAGCTTGTCTGCGGCTCGCTCGTTCTCGACAGCGATATTTCTGAAGTGCCGCTCGCTGCCGAGCTATCCACATTTTGGAAACGTCGTCGGACTGGCCAAAGGCCAGGTAGCTGAATGCGGGCTAAAAATTCGGGAAACATGTAGTCTTCCGTGAGAAAATTCCACCCATTGAACGGACAAATTCAACGAAATCAGATACATAAAGCTTCATAGAATCTTCATTTGCCAATTCACGAATTCGTGATAAGATTTGGTATGTTGCAGCGCAATACAGTAGCATGGGTGAAATATGCGACAAAATTGGGGTTTATTCGCCATTGGCGTAAGACGACTGATGTCTGGCTCGGGGAGCCAAAAAAGCACGAAGTTCAAGTACAGCAAGTTGCTTCCTGATCAGCTTCCCGATGAGCGAAAGCGAGATCTCGGATTTCTTGATGGCAAACCCTGTAAAGGCAGCGCTGAAGAAGGGCTAGCGAGCGGAAATAGATCATTCGATCATGAATGTGCCTTCCATCTCAAGTGGTGAGGTTATCCTCGTACTACATGGTCAAAAAATCATTTTTGTAAAAGAGTCGAATCCCCGCCGCTTTGTCTAATACTTCCGGCGCTGGTTTGAACATTGTGACCTAAAATCTGGCGCATACAGCGCCTAAAACGAACGGATGCCGGGTCAGTCTGTCTTGTGACAACTAAACCGGGACAAGGAGCATATCTTAAACCCACAAGAAATTTACCCTCTCCATCTCCTAATTTTAACACACACTTTGATCGATGACGATTGGAGATTCAAATGACTACAAGAACAATAATCACAATACCTGACCCAGCACTACGTCAGATTTCGGATGCGGTTGACCCCCAGGCCGCAGAGACGGCCGTTTTAATCGATGACATGCTGGAAACCATGTACAACGCATTTGGTGTGGGGCTGGCGGCTGTGCAGATCGGCATTCTGAAACGCGTTGTAGTCGTCGACGTCGGGGTCGTCCAGGAGGCGCGTCGGGATGCCCGGGTTCTCATCAATCCAGTGATTGTCGATACGTCCACGGAATGTTCGACTTTCAGGGAAGGCTGCCTTTCGCTTCCTGGCACCATGGTCGACGTCGTCAGGCCAGCGAGGATTACCGTCGAATACGACACGCTGGGTGGCGGCAAGGAGACTCTCGAAGCCGAAGGCCTCCTTGCCACATGTCTTCAGCACGAGATCGATCATCTCAATGGGACCTTGATAACGGACCATGGTGAGCCAGTACCCCGCGAACCGCAGGAATCTGCGTGACGCAGAAGACCTGCTTGCGCGTGTCAAGATCCGCCCCCTATCTCTGACGGTATTTTCGGCGCAGTCTCCCTATGGTCAGGAGAGGCGCATGACATGTATCGTCGGCCGTGAGTGGACACACACAGAGCCAATTTTGCAGTCTTGCACCGCGGTTGATCGACCGATGAACCGCTCTAATGACATGCCAATGCGGGCCCATCACCACCATCTACCGAGTGCTTTGACATCTTCTCTCCATTGCCTGGCGACAAAGATGTAACCAGCCAGGTCGCGCTGCTGATTTCCAAATGAGATGAAAATCGCGCCACGATCAGTGGGATAACGGCTGGCATTTGCGGTTGGGAAGCGACAGCTTCCATAACAGCGTCCCCTATCAGGTGAGTGCGATATCGCAGCCTCACTTTGCCAGAGTCACGGCCGCTCTTCACTCCCCATGGGATCTTACGGAAATCCTTGTCCGGGACTTTGTGAAACCTGCACCGCACATCAGGCAGAGCGCGCCAACTCCAAAGGGCGCGCTCGTGAAAGCTGGCTGAAGCGCGAAGCGCGTCACGTCAGTCTCCACTCTCAGGCGCGTGTCAACATCGCAAAAACTTCACGGACGGGCCATTCCCCTGAGCCGAACGGGACCTACTTTTCAACTGTCAGAACCGAACATATTCCAGCGTTTTGTTGCGGAGGGCATTCGAAATGCTCCAGTCTCTTATCAGTCTTGAAAACCATGAAATTGAGGCCGTTATCGCGGCTGTGACCGCCTATTGCGACGAATGCGGCGCGCGCATCGATAGCGCGCATGGACGCAGGGCGATCACAGCCGCTGTCGACCTTGTCTCCACGCACCCACTAATCAATCTGCTTGCCGAACTGCGTCGTATGCTTCCAGGCGAAGACGGTTTCGCTGGTTTGAGGCGTCCGTGATCCGACCGGTTGCCTGGTCCCTTGCCCAAAAAAGAAAAGACCCGCGCGAGGGCGGGTCAGTAAGGAACTCGAGATAGCGGGGAACGGGAGGTAACTATCTCGTTCGCTATCGATAGCCGACTTCCGTTACATCAAGATGTCAGCCGTCGCGCTTGCCATGCCTTTTTGACTTTCTTCGTCTTCATTGGGAGCGTGGTCATCAACGCCGAGTGATGCGAGCCTGCATTTGATTGCCAAGGCGTAATCGGTATCAAGGGTGTTCTTGTCGGCGACATCAGGATCGGAAAGGACAAAGAGCGAGGCTTGACGATCCGTTTGCCCGAGGTCTTCGGGCAGCGGTCGACAACGTATTTAGACAGGCCATAATCCTTACAGGAGAGGATCATGAAGCGCTCCAAGTCAGCGTGCCAGCTTCCCGTTTCGTTTCCATCCACGACTCGAATAGCAATCTATTTAACGTTCCCCGCTATGATATTCCATTTGCGCACCACCGCGAACTGCGATCAGTAGCCATGCAAACATGGCGCCAAATCGCGTGCCCGACGCCGCATAAGTCAGACCCTCAGGCCCATAGAACGGTGTCACGGCTTAAGTTTACAGTGCCGCCCGCCATCCTACTCCTTATGGCTGACAACCGCCATCGCGGCGTCGGTTCCGCACGCCGACCTCAAAATCAGGGCCCTCCAGCATCGCGGCTACGGTGACTGGCATTGCGTGGCAAACCTGTTTAACCGATCAGTCCCACGGAATGATCGCCATGAGGCTTTCGTCATCCTGGCCGGGATATCGGCCGAGATTGGCATTGAGCTTGCCATAGCCGGTGTTGACGGTGAGGGTGAAGTAGTCGCCGCCGTTTTGGTTCTGCTTCTTCCAGATACCACCAATCTCGACCCGTCGACCACGCGGGCTTGTAGAGAACAAGCGATAAACCGGCGCTTTCGGATGTTCGCTTTTGTAGGGTTCGCCGGCAATATCGATGTCATAGGCGATCGAAGCGATGTTGCCTCGCAGGATTTTTCCATCGTTGGCAAACTCAACGTAATTCGTCATTTCTGATACGTTCGCAGGCATTTGGGATCTCCCTCTTTGTTTGGATTGAATAGATGCGGATAGTGGGCAAGGGCTGTGCTCCCGTCACTCACGTCTGGCGGGATTCGAGAACAGCACATGATTGGGATACGGGATGTCGGGGTAAGCCCAGAGCCCGGCACGCGAGTGCTGCGCAATCCCTTCCTCAATGCCGTAGGGCATATAGACTGCCTTGCCGCTGGTTGTGAGCGCGGCAAAAGCAAACCCCTGCGTGATCAGCATGGTTCCGACGTCGAGCGCGTTGCTGCCGACATGCGCCGAGCAGATGACGAGTACGGTCGAGGGCTGGGTGGAGGCAGCGGTTGCTACTTGGGCGAGCGGAGCACAGGTTGGTTTAGTATCCTTGAAGATAGCTGCCAGCATCGCCAGCGAGACGGCGCCACAGTCCTGCTTCTGGCCAAAATTGTCGGTATAGGTGGTTCCACGGATGCACGCCTGAACGCCGTAGAGGCGCATCGTCTGGCCCGCCTGTTGCCAACTATCCCCGGTCAGAAAGGTGACGCCGGTCTGCGGAACTGCAAACACATGGGATGATGGTTGGGCCGCCTCGGCGGTCAATATGGAACTCGGTATCGCCATCGAGATGCTCAGGGCAACCAGCAGTATCTTCGCTACCGGTCTCGGCCTTGTCATTCCTGCACCTCCTTTGCCGAAATCGGCGCGCAGTCCACGCCGTCATTGGAGTTGGTGATACAGCTGACATTGTAGCCAGCACCGGAGATGAGGTAGGCGCAGACGCTGGTCCCGGCGCCGTCGCGCGTCCCGGCCGCGTTGCAGTCGAGACCGGATTTTGCAAGATTATAGAGCTTGCCGCCAGTACCGCAGCCGAACTGACAGGCCTTGAGGATCGAGGACTGCGAGATAGTGGCACAAGTGCCCTGATAGCAGACCTGTTGCCCGATCAGGCTCGTCATGCCGTTTTTCTGGGCGGCATTCCATTGGCCGCGTTGATAACGCTCCCAGGCAGCGACCTGCGCTGAAGGGCTGTTTAGAAAATCCTCGCGCGAACCGTCCCAATAGGCTTGCAACGTCCCGCTATCGCAGAACTGAAATGCACCATAGCAGCGCGTCCCGTTGACGACGGGGGAAACACTGTTGAAATTCCCTTCGCTATGACTGACGTTGGACGCGTATTCGGCACATCCGGCCGGCATTCCGGCGTTCAAGAGACTGAGAGCGCTTTCGCCGGCAAATGCCAGTGATGCTGCAAAACCGAGCGACAGCCCAAGATTTGCCAGGAGATCCTGTCTGTTCGGCTGCCAGTTGTCGGCAGCCGGGGAGGGGGCAACAGATATCATCGAATTGGCCCAACCTGATATATGCCGATAAACGCCTTGCCGTCCTCGCCAATTTCCGCGGTTGTGAGTGTGGCGGCATCAGGCGACAGGATAGCGGTGCCACCGAGCGGCATTTGCGGATTTGCCATCCGCTCCGGTCGCACCGGTCGCGGCGATTGCGCTGCTTGCGTATCGGGTCTGATCAACACCAGAAGGGCCGTGCACATGCCTTGCAAGTTGCAATCGCCGTTTGTCTGGGACAATAGCCAGATGCCCGAGGGCGTGGTGATACGCGCGGTGTAGATTTTGGCCTGTCCAGTGAGCTGGCGAATGCTCGCAAGATCGTCGTCGGTCCAGATGCCATCAGGATCATGCTTGGCATCCCTGGTTGTGAGTTTAAGCGCCAGCGTGTGTCCACCCTGTGCCGCGGCGCGGTCGGTGAAGGTAAGGGCGAGGATCAGGAGCGGAGCGAGGACAGCAAGGGTGCGTTTCATCTGGGAGCCTCAAGAGGATGTTTAGCGCGTGAGACGCCGGCGGAACGCTACGGACTTGTCGAACATCGCGTCGACGAACGCTGTAAGAGCGCGCACCAGGAGGATTGGCTGGATCAGAGCCGTGCGGATAAGACGAAGACTTGTGCTGGCCGCGGCGTACAGAGCTTTGAGGATACAGAGCGCCGCCGCGCAGCAGAGCCCGACGAGCACTGCATTGAAGAGCAGATAAAGAGCCAGGACCAAAAACGTGTATGCGAGGTTGTCCATCGGGTGGGCGTAGACGGATTTCGGAGCCGTTGTGACCCATATCCCGGCGATCGTCGCCGTGCCGCTGATTGCAATCGTGGTAGCGACGATCTCGATTGGCCCCAGGCGATGAAAAAACCAGATCTCCTTGCCCATCGGCGTACTCCTTTCAAAACAACTCCGGCGAAGCAGGCGCGCCCTGACTGTCACTTCTGCAAATCAAACCATGCGCGTGTGGACGTGCCGTCTTTTTGCCTGATGTCGAAATACCAGGGTCTGGCCCTTCGCGGCCGTGGCTGACGATCGATCTCGGTCCGCTCGCCACGCTCGATCGTGTACTTGGCGCAATAGCTTGCCAAGTCACCGCCATGGCCGGATTGGTCGTCTGCCTCGACATAGCCACTCGGGCAATCCTCGAATGCCTCAAAGCCAGGCGCGCCGGTACCGGCTGCCTTGCAGGCCGGCCAGGAAAAGCCGGGCAACGCCATTGCGGCAATCAGCTTTTCCATTGGCGATACACAGTAGGAGATACCATGCCAGCTCGGCGTCTGCGCTGCCACGCAAAGGACGATCTGACAGCCCCAATCCGCCTCCGCGGCGTCAGCCGCGACGTTCTGGGAAAGCCAGACGGCAAGAACGGATGAGGCAAAAATGCCGCATCTGGCGATCGATGACATCTGCGCTCCTGGCATTTTACAAAGGCACTTGCGTTGTTATCATGTTTTTATATATATGCACTTATAACTCGGGAAACGCAAATGTCCATAGCCCCCATGCGCACTGCGATCGTTGTCGTGAACCTCGTCTTTCCCTGTCTGGCTTTGGCCAACGATGCATCGCCCAGTTCGGGCGCGTTCACAGTCAATGTCTCTTCCGACTGCGCTGACGGTGCGGTGGATGCAAAGACCATTCGCCAGCTCATCACCAGGGAAACGTCGCGCCAGGGGGTCGACGCCAGGTTGGCACTGGCAATTGCCGATCAGGAGTCCGGCTTCGGCGCCCACGTCAATTCGACCGCGGGAGCGCGCGGTCCCATGCAGCTCATGCCAAGGACCGCCGCGCGCTATCAGGTGACGGATATTTGCGACGCGGCCGAGAATATTCGGGGCGGCGTCAGCTACCTCAAGGATCTGACGGCTGCCTTTGGAGGCAACATTATGCTCGTGGTTGCGGCCTATAATGCCGGAGAGGGTCGTGTCGTTGCCGCAGGGGGCGTGCCGGATATTGCCGAGACCGTCTCCTACACGGCACTGGTTACCAACGCCTATTACGGCTTTGACAACTACCTGAAGGGCGGCAAGCGGGCCGCCAAGGCCGCCGCTGCGGGCAGTCGAGCCGTTGCTGCTGCCGGCGTGGACCTGCTGGCGCAAACGCCAGCCTCCGAGCAGCCAACCCCCATCCATCAAACCAGACCGCAAGCCGGCGATCACGACTGGATCGGCGGCTCGGTTCTGTACGTGCAGTAGTCAGGAAAGAAAGGAGCCCCAGATGAAGACAAGGCTATACAATCTCGCCCGATCGGTGATGTCGACCGGACGGATCAACGGAAACATCTTGGTGCTGGCAGGGGTCGCCGGCGCTGTGATGATGGGCAATGTCGAACTAGCCTATGCCGCCGGCGATATCTTCCAGCCGATCAATTCGGTGTTCACGACACTCCTCAATTTCATGACCGGAACGTTCGCGACGACAGCGGCGACCATCGCCTGTGCTGCCGTTGGCTACATGGCGTTGACGAGCCGTATCCCCTGGAGTTGGTGCTTTTCCATCATCGTTGGCATCGCCTTCATCTTTGGCGGCTCGCAGCTCGTGCAGTCCATGTCTTCCGGATTGGGCGGCTGATGAGCGAGGCTGAGGTAAGGGCGGAAGTGGCGCCGCTTGTTCTCGGTCTCACACGGCCGAGAATGTTCTGGGGCGTGCCGATCGGCGTCTTCGTCGGCGAACTGATGATTGTCGTCATGACGTTCCTCAATACGAAGAACCTTGCGATGTTTCTTCTCTTCCTGCCCCTGCATGCCGCGGCTTACGTGATCACGGTGCGCGATCCGCACCTGGCGAACGTCGCTCTCGTGCGGATCGCCAAATGCCCCTGGACGAAGAACCGTCACTTCTGGGGCGGCAATTCCTATGAACCGTAATTCTTGGGAGCCAACCTGATGGAGGCAGCGATGCAAAAGTCCATCCGCAAGGATCTTCGGTTTGGAGCCGAAAGCGCCCGGGAAAAGCCGATCTCGGCGCATGTCCCCTACCTCAGGCATGTCGACGAGGAAACACTGCGAACCAAGGACGGAATGCTGCTGACGATCATCAAGATCGATGGCTTCTGTCACCAGACCGCCGATCAGCAAATCATCGATGTCGAGGCGACCGCGCGCAACACGCTGGTTCGGGCCCTCGCAGACAGCCGTTTTGCAGCCTACGCCCACATCGTGCGGCGTCGTATTCCCCCTCAACTCGGTGGTACGTTCGATATCCCATTCTGCAGGGCTCTCAATGATCGTTACATGCTGAGCCTAAAAGACAACAGCATGTATTTGAACGAGCTCTACCTGACGATCATCCGGCGGGGCTTCCAGGGCAAGGTCGGACTGGCGGACGAGATCTTATCGCGCTTGCGCAAGGCGTCCGGTGTATCCGAGCGGGCGATGGATCTGGAGGCCCGCCAGGAGCTGCGCGAGCATGTCGCCAACATCGTCAAGGGAATGGAACATTACGGCGCCCGGGTCCTGAAGGTGGTGGCGCGGGAGCGGCACGTGGCGTCCGAGCCGCTCGAGTTCCTGGCGATGCTGCTTAACGGCGGCGAGCCAGTCGCCATGGCCTTGCCGCGCATGCCTCTCGACCAATATCTGCCGACCCGCCGTATCACCTTCGGCCGCCGTGTCTTCGAAATGCGCGGCGCCAGCGACATCGAAACCCGGTTCGGCGCAATGTTGTCGATCCGCGAATACCCACCCTACACCGCGGCTGGCATGATCGACGGGCTGCTGAAGGTCCCGGGCGAGTTCATCCTGTCGCAAAGTTTCGCCTTGCAAGATCGTGCGCCAGTCCTGTCGGAGATGGATCGGATAGAGCGTCAGATCAGTGTTTCGGATGAGCGTGGCACGAGCCTTGGAAGTGCTATCTCGATTGCCAGGGATGAGTTGGTCAACGGCCGCGCCGTCATGGGCTATCACCATCTGTCGGTGATGGCGTTAGGGGCTTCGATCAAGGAGACCGAGGCCGGCGCCCAGGCCATCACCAAGGAATTGCAGAATGCCGGTATGGTGGTCGTGCGCGAGGATCTGAACAGCGAGCCGGTCTTTTACGCCCAGCTACCGGGCAACTTCTCCTATATCGCACGTCGCGCGCTGATTTCGTCGCGCAATTTTTGTGGACTGGCGTCGTTTCATAATTTTGCTCTTGGAAAACCCCGTGGAAATCACTGGGGACCGGCTGTTTCCTTGCTGCAGACGACGTCGATGACCCCCTATTTCTTCAACTTCCACAAGGGTGAGGTCGGCAATTTCATCGTCACCGGCCCGACGGGTTCGGGAAAGACCGTGGCGCTCCTGTTTTTGCTGTCGCAGGCAATGCGGGCAAGACCCCAACCTCGATGCGCCTTTTTCGACAAGGATCGTGGTGGGGAGGTCTTCATTCGTGCCTGCGGTGGTCAGTACGAGGTGCTGCAACCCGGCGTTCCAACCGGTTTCAATCCGCTGCAACTTCCAGACATTCCTGATAACAGGGCGTTCGTCTATGACCTCCTCAGCTATCTCGTTCGCCCAAAGGATGATGCCGAAAAGCTGTCGGCCGAGCAGGAGAAAATCCTCTACCGAGCGGTCGAGCAGATATTCAGCGTGCCGGTCCGGGAGCGCCTGTTCTCGGACGTCGTCCATCTGCTGCGAGGGGGCGAGGCCGCCGGGCCCGACGATCTGGCGTCGCGTTTCGAGGCCTGGTGCGATACCCGAGGATGGTTGTTCAACAACACGGTGGATCTTTGGGATGGCGAGCGCGGCATCTTCGGCTTTGATCTGACCGCCGTCCTCAATGATCCGGAAGTCCGCACAGTGGCGCTCGGCTATATCTTCTTTCGCATCGGCCAGATGCTGGATGGCGAGCGGCCGATGATGCTCTTCGTTGACGAAGGCTGGAAACTCCTGAGCGACGACCGGGCAGGCGCCTTCATCAACGACCAGCTGAAGACCATCCGCAAGAAGAACGGTATTGTCGGAATTGGCACGCAATCTCCACGCGATATCACCACATCGCGGATCGCCCATACGCTGCTCGAGCAAAGCCCGACGACCATCTTCTTCCCCAACCCGAAGGCGGATGGGGAGAGCTATGTCAAAGGTTTTGGACTTTCGGAAACCGAATTTGAGTGGGTGAGGTCGACCGCGTCGACAAGCCGTCAGTTCCTGGTCAAGCACGACCACGACAGCCTTATCGCGCGGCTTGATCTCTCCGCACTCCCGGACTTCATCAAGGTGCTGTCCGGCAGGGCTGAAACGGTCGCCGAATGCGAGCGTCTGCGTCGTCGCTACGGCGACGCCCCGGAGCTCTGGCTGCCCTATTACTGTGGCTGGAGCCAGGAGCCTGACAATCCTCCGGACGCAAGAGGTGATATGAGATGAGCGTCCGGAACCGAAATCTCAGCGCTTCTATGTGCCTGGTGGTACTGGTGGCGATGTCGGGGATCTCGCCGACGATGGCACAGGTGCCGGTCAACGACGCCGCGCGAACGACCGAAGAGACGAAGACGGCCGTCTGCGTGCAACGCGCACGGACCTTCAAACAGTCTTCCGTGGCACCGTCGCGAGGTGTCACGTCGAGTGTCACGGCGAAGGGGGATCTTGCCGGCATCCCACCGATCTCAGGTGCGGCCATCTCCGGGTCACCGCTTTCCGGGACTGCAATTGGCACTAGCGACCTGTCGATCCTTCTGGCCACCGGTTCAAGCGTCCAGGCCCTGAAAACCAGGAATATCGGCCAGGTGGTGAGCGCGCTCGCCGCAACGGCTGCCGCGATCAGCGCCAATACCTCGACACTTCAAAACCAGGCAGCGACAATCGGCAATGCCAACTCCCTGCAGGGCGCCTTCGACCAGAACACCACCGCGCGCCTGTCGGGCGCCCAGATCTGGAACCAGGCGATCCAGTCGGCGACGACAACGGTTCGATTGCGAAACCAGCGACTGGTCGACCAGGCAGCAGCGGAAAGCGCTGCATCGAAAGTCATGACCTACGATCCGGGCTCCGTATCGTTCATCAACGGCAATGAGTAGGAGAGTTCAGACGATGAAGCCATTGAAGATGTTGCCCAGACATGCCCTGTCCCTGCTCATGGCGGTGGTTCCCTGCGGCAGTGTTTTTGCGCAGGTCCCCGTCATCGACGAGGCGACCCTGTCCCAGGCAACGAAGACCGCGTCGAACACCGCGCAGATCATGTCGTCGAACAGCGACATCCTGCAGACCGTAAACAGGACACTTGCGGCGGTCACCGGAAACCGGTCGACCAGCGAGATCGCCGGTGCGGCCCTTGGCTCCGGGTTTTCGATCGGCAATGCGCCCGATTTTTCCTCATTGCTCAGCGGTCAGATGTCCTGGGGCAATCTTGGTTCCTTCGGCAATACGGCCGCAACGATCCTGAACGGTCTCAATCTCGTCAGGTCCTTGTCGGGCGAGATGGCAAGCGCAAATTTGACGCGCGGCGACAAGGTCTATCAGGGGTTGGTGAACACGGCGACAGCGCTGACGGCGTCGATTGCCGGAACGCAGACCAGTGCACAACAGCGATCGTCCGCGTTTCAGGCTGTCCAGGGACAAATCGGATCGGCACCCGACATCAAGGGCTCCATCGATCAAAACTCGCAAGTGCAGACCCAAACCGCACAAACCGTCAACGAGCTCGTCGGAGCTGTCAACGCCGGAAACGCTGCTCTGAATGCCGAACAGATGCGCCAGCTGGCAGCGGAGGCGGCAACATCTGCATTCATGACCTACCACCCGAATGAGGTCTCCTTCGTTGGGCAGTGAAGATGAGATGATAACGCGGGTGGGCCAAACCGTTTGCCTTGCGCTCGTGGTTGCGACCTTTACCGCATTGCCCGGATGTGCTGGCCATAAGGAACTCAAGGCGCCGTGCTCGGCGGGGATAGGCTCCATCCTATTCTCGCAGGCTTATGCCGGCGGCATCGACGATCATTGCGGGCCGATGGTTCGTCAGCGCGGCGTCGTCGGAAACGATGATCGCAGCGGTGTGACCATGCTTTGAGCGGCGCGAGAGCATGAACCCGTTCGACATTCTGTTCGGCAAGATCGACAGCATGGGCGTCAGCGCCGTGCAGTCCATGTACACGACGCTTGCCGGCTATCTCGGGCCATTGTTCCTGGCCGGGCTTACCGTCTATGTCGTCTGGTGGGGCTATGAGATGCTGTTCGGTCGCGCCCAGATGACCGCCGGCACGTTCGTCTGGCGATTTGGTCGGGCGTTCATCTGCTACAGCCTGATCGTGTCATGGGCCACCTATCAGCCGCTGATCGTCAAGCCCTTGCTGGAAGCGCCGGATGGGATGGCGACGATTGTTTGCCAGTCGACCGGCGGCAGCGATTGCGGCGGGGACGGCAGTTCGGGATCGTCTGTGACGCAGGGTCTGACCGACATCTGGAACAGCGGGATTGCCGTCGTCAAGACCATGGTGGATGCCGGTGGTATCACGGCCGTTG
The DNA here is from genome assembly GCF_003240565.2 of Rhizobium tumorigenes. Taxonomy (NCBI): domain Bacteria; kingdom Pseudomonadati; phylum Pseudomonadota; class Alphaproteobacteria; order Hyphomicrobiales; family Rhizobiaceae; genus Arminella; species Arminella tumorigenes. The sequence goes on along the minus strand of NZ_CP117257.1, from coordinate 390,179 downwards.
GCATGTACATCCTTGCCATCGTCGTGCTTGCGGTCGTTTGTATTTTATGCGCGATCGCCGTCACGCTGCTGATGATCGGGAAGATGACCATGTTCATCCTGCTGGCGATCGGGCCAATCGTTCTGTGTTGCGCGCTGTTCAATCTGACGTCGCGGGTGGTGGATGGCTGGATTGCCAGTCTTGCGGGTTACGCGCTTCTGCCAATCATCGTCTATGTGATCCTCGGATTTATGTTGACGCTGCTGAAGGCCAGGGTGGATGCGCTGACTGCCGATGCCAGTGCGGCCAACATGACAACGCTGGCTCCCTTCATGCTGATGTCGATCGTAACGGCCTTCCTCTTGACCCATGCGATCTCGATCGCGCTGGCGATTGCCGGCGGGGGACCCAGAATTGACGCCCTCGGTGCGGCGGCGGCGGCAACGACCGTGAGGCTCGGTTGGAGAGCGGCTGCCATGTCCGGACAAGGCATCGCAAAGGCTGGCGGATATCTGTTCAACCAGCGGCCCGGTGCGCCGGCGACGATCGGCGATGGTGATCCCGCAGCAGCCCAGGTGCGAGCTGCCGCCGCCAACGCCCGCAAATAAGCATCCTGGAGAGACATGAATGGGTAAAAACGACAATGGGGTGGGGGCGCTAGACGCGTCAGAGGGAGGGATTGATCCCCGCTATTATAGCGAGGGAGAACGATGGGAGCGCTCGGTCTATCGGTCAGTCGCAATGTCTCGCGGTGTCTGGAGGACAGTCGCGGTGCTGCTCGGTATAGCCTTGGCAACGTCGATCGGTCTGCTCTGGATGCTGCTGCCGCTCAAAACCTTCGATGTCGTCGTCCTCGAGGTCGACAAGACAACGGGCTATGTGGAAGTCAGCCGACCGCTGCAGGAGCGTGGTGATCTTACGCAAAACGAAGCGGTAACGCGGGCCAATATCGTACGCTTCATCCGCGCTCGCGAAACCTACGATCCAAAGGGATTGCGGGACAATTTCGACCTAGCATCGCTCTATTCGACCGGAAAAGCATCCGCCGATCTCGCAAATACCTATTCCAGCGCGAACCTCAACAACCCTGTCAAAGTCTACGGACCCAACACCGAAATCACCGTGTTCGTCAAAAGTGTCATCTTCCTCAACGACAACACGGCCGCCGTCCGCTTTTCGACGACACGCTCCGGCACGTCAGGGCCTACTGTCACGGACCATTGGGTCGCCAATGTCCGCTTCAAATATACGTCCGAGCCGATGCGCAACGACTGGCGCTTCGACAATCCCCTCGGTTTCCAGGTGACCGAGTATAGGCGCGACCAGGAGACAGTCACTGTGGGGGAGGAGGCCCAGTGAGGACACGGCATCTTCTTATCGGCAGTATCGCTGCGATCACCATGCTCGCGCGCCCACCTGTCGTTTTGGCGGAAGTGCAGCCGCAATCCGTCAGGGCAGACGCACGCATTCGTACCGTGCCTTTCCAGAAGGACAACGTCGTCTATCTCGCCGGCATGATGGGTGTGTCGACGATGATCGTCTTTAATGACGACGAACAGATCGCAACGGTCGCCATGGGCGATAGCCTGGCCTGGCAGGCCGTCCCGGATCAATCCAAGCGCTTCCTGTTCATCAAGCCGCTTCAGCCCGACGCACAGACCAACATGAACGTCGTGACGTCGAAGCGGGTCTACACCTTCTTCCTCAACGGCGCCAAACCCGGCAACACCAAAGCTGCGGTCATTAAGCTGCGTTTTTCCTATCCGGACGACACCATGGACGCCAACCTCTTGGCCGCCGCCCGACAGAATGCCGCCATGCCCAACATTCGGGCGGCTTTGGCAAACCCTGGCCGCATAAATTATGATTATGGATATAAAGGTGCTGTCGATGCCAGGCCGACGTCAATTTTTGACGATGGCACGAAGACGTTTTTCCAATTCAGTGGTGAAGTCCCGGCGTTCTTTGCCGTCAAGTCCGATGGCAGGGAGTCTCTTGTGAACTACCGACGCGAGGGCGACTACATCGTCATCGACAAGGTGGCGCGCCAATGGACCCTGCGATCAGGCAGTGTCGCGACCTGTGTGTTCAACCTGCAGCCCCCGATCGGCACGCCGCCACCGCAAGAAAGCAAATGGTCAGACGGTCAGCCGCAGGAGATCAGCCATGGCCATTGATTTCGAAGAAGAGGCGCGCATTACCGAGACTGTTGCGCGGTCCCCCGATGCGAGGAGAGGCAGGCTGATGCCGGTGCTTCTCGCCTCCGTTGCCCTGGTAGTCCTTGCCTATGCCGGCTATGTTAGCATCATCAAGCCAGATAGAGCGAAGAAGACGGATACCAACGAGGCATTCAAGACGGCGAGCCACGCCGCGCATCTCAACTTCGACACGGAGAATTCGCCACCAGCACCCACCGACAACAGGCTGGTCCTTGCGCCACCACCGCCACCCGCACCTGCGGTCGTCCAGCCACCTCCTATTGCCGCCCCTATCGTCGCGCCGCCGGTTATAGACGAGGCGGCGGCACGGCGAGCCGCTGATGAGGCCGAGCGGGCAAAGAAACAAGAGGAGTTGCGCCAGGCGCGGCTGCGCTCGAACATGCTGGTCGTCGACCAATCTACCAGGGGAGATAGTGGCACGTCTGCTGCTGGCATCTCATCTGCGCAAAGCGGCGGTAACAGCGCAAGTGCCGACGAGGACCCGAACCGCAGGTTCGCGCAGGCGGTCGGGTCCGAAGACGTCGCGACAGTGACAGCCTCAAGCAATGATCGCATCGACGCTTTGATCCCGCAGGGAACATTGATCCGTGGGGTGCTCGAAACGGCAATCCAGTCCGACCTTCCCGGCATGGTCAGAGCCGTTATCTCGACCGATGTCTATTCCTTCGATGGCCGGCGGATCCTGCTGCCGAAGGGAACCATGCTGACGGGCGAATATAGAAGCGGTATGGCGCGCGGCCAGACGCGGGTGCTGGTCGTCTGGACGCGGGCGCTGCGCAGTGACGGAACGTCCGTTGCACTCGGGTCCTATGGAACGGACGACCTTGGACGTTCGGGGCTCGCGGGCTTCGTCGACAAGCACTACCTCGAGCGCTTTGGTGCGGCAGCCGTGCTTAGCATGGTCGGAGGCGTCTCCTCCTTTGTTGCAGGCCTGAACAGCGACGGGTCCAGCAGTTCCGCCTCTTCCTCATCAGGCTCAAACGCGCAGAGCCAGGCGCAACAAACCCTGTCCCAGACCATGGCAGAGATGGCCAACATGGCGCTGAAGGATTCAATCAGCATACCGCCGACGATCTATGTCGACCAGGGAACCGAGATCATGGTGTTCGTGCGCAAGGATCTCGATTTCTCCTCGCTCTATCCCGATCCGGTCCGGCAAGCCGTCAATGACCTTCGCCGCGCGCAGATACGGCATTTGGTCGCAAAGCCCGGCCCGTGACGTGATAGAGCCTCAACCGCCGCAGGGCGAACGCTCGAAGTCCTTGTGGGACAGCTTGCCCATTTATGTCAGGCAGACTGCTCAACCCATTCGCCGCTGGCTGGAGGATCCAGCCGTGATCGAAATCATGTGCAATCGCCCAGGAGAAATCTGGATCGAGAGCCTCGACAGCCGTCATATGAGCCGACACGACGTGCCTGCGCTCGATGCGAAGGCGATTACCGCGCTGGCGCAGATGATTGCAGGAACGACACAGCAAAGCGTCAACGAGGGGACCCCGCTTCTGTCAGCTGCCATGCCCCATGGCGAGCGCTTCCAGGCAGTGCTTTCTCCCGTGGCCGTCATGGGCGGAGCCTTTGCCATCCGCAAACAGGTGATCCGCGACATGACGCTCGACGACTATCTCGCGCTTGGCGGTCTCGATAGTATCCAGGTGAGCGGGGTCGGAGTACCTGATGCCGAGGGTTTGAGCGATCTCGAACACGAGTTGGTCGCGCGCCTGGTGGACCCGTCGCCGCCAGCACGGCGTGAGTGGCTCCGTTTCGCTGTCGAAAATCGCGTCACGATGTTGATTTCCGGGGGTACCTCGAGCGGCAAGACCACATTTTTCAACGGGCTGTTGAAGGACGTGCCGGCGTGGGAGCGGCTGATATCGATCGAGGATACGCGCGAGCTCAAACCCTCCCAGCCGAACTATCTGGCGCTGGTGACCTCAAAGGGTGGACAGGGCAGGGCCCGCACCACCATCCAGGAGTGCCTCGAGGCGGCACTTCGCCTGCGGCCTGACCGCATCTTCATGGGCGAGATCCGCGGCGCCGAGGCCTTCAGCTTCCTGCAGGCCGTCAACACCGGGCATCCAGGCTCCATCTCGACGCTGCATGCCGACAATCCGCGTGGCGCCTATGAGCGCCTGGCGATGGCGACCATGCAGGCAGGCCTTGCCCTGACCAAGGTGGAGCTGATGGAGTTCGTACGCTTCGTCGTGCCGATCGTCATCCAGGTGGCTCGCGATCCCATCACTATGAAGCGCGGCGTTCGCGAGATTTACTTCAGCAAATGGAGCGGTCGATGAGACGCTTCGAGAAGGCGGTAGTGCTCGTCGCAGGTCCGGTCGTGGGTGTCGGGGCCGCCTTCTACGCCTGGTCTGCCAGCTACGCCGCAGCCTCGTATTTCTCCCTGAGAAGCTCGGCAATGTGGAAGAGCTTTGCCGGCGGCGACGTGCTGATGCCGATAAGACAAGCCTGGGTCTATTTTGGCAATCCTGTTGTCACCAAGCTGATGTCATTCGCGACGATGTCGACGCTAGCCTTGAGTGCGGTCGTCACTGTCGGGATAACGCTCGCAATCAAGCGACCCTGGCAAGTCCGGCCACCCGCCGACGGCTCCCGCTTTGCAACGCTGAATGATCTGGAGCGCGCGGGGCTAGTGGGCGGCGTGCCTGGCAGGTCCGTCCTGCTCGGCACCTTCGGCAAGGGTAGCTTGGCGGTGGACGTCCGCTATAGCGGCGAAAGCCACTTCTTCGTCAACGGGCCCTCTCGCTCTGGCAAGGGCCGCGGCTTCGTCATGCCGAACCTGCTCGAATACGAGGGATCGGTCGTAGTGCTCGACGTCAAGCTCGAGAACTACACGCTGACCGGACCGGCGCGTCTGGCCATGGGACAACAGTGCTTTGTTTTTGCGCCGGGATCGACTCGTTCGCATCGCTGGAACCCGCTGGACTTCGTCCGTGGATGGCCTGAGCGCTCGACGGATCTGGTCAATCTGGCGGCCAGCCTCTTGCCGATCGGCGACAGGGAGGAGGCCTATTGGAAACAGACCGCACGAGGACTGCTCGCAGGCGCTCTCGGCTATGTGCTGGAGTCCCGCACAATGGAGGGCAGGCGAAACTTACGCTCCGTGCTGCGGCTCTTCTCGACCGGCCGTCCGTTCTCGGACGTGCTGAAAGATATCATCGACAAAGAACCGAAGCTCGATCAGTTTATTCTCGGCAGTTTTCGCCAGCACCTTTCGCGTGACGAGGAACAACGGCCCTCGTTCGAGAGTCACGTGACAACGGCACTGGCCGCCTTCAACAACCTTTTGATGGCCGAGGCCTGTTCAGCAAGCGATTTCGACATCCGCGGCCTGCGTCGCAAGCCGTTCTCGCTGTTCATTGCGGCCCCTGTGTCGGACTTCGCGACGGTCGAGCCGATCATCCGGCTTTTGATCCAGCAAATCCACGATGTGATGCTGCGATCGCTCCCGGCACCCGATGAACCGCATAAGATCCTGATGATGCTTGACGAGTTTTACCAGTTCGAGCGGTTGCCGGAGATCGTCAAACGCGCTCCCCTGGTTGCGGGCTACGGACTAACGATCGCCCTCGTCGCCCAGAACATTCCACAAATCGATGAGCGTTACGGACAGCAGACCCGAAATGCGCTGCTCGGCAACATGGACGTGAAGCTCAGTATCGCTGTTGGCGACGACGCTACCGCCAAGATCGTCTCCGACAACCTTGGCCGCAAATATGTGGAACGTGAAGGCTGGGGAAGGCAGACAGGGCTTCTGTTCGGAAAGCAGGCTTCAAGCGGCCGGTTTGAATTGGTGCCGCTGATGGATCCCGGCTCGGTTCAGCGGCTGGATGATGACCATACGATCTTGCAGGTGCGCAGCGGCTATGGCGCCATTCTCAACAAGCTCAACTTTTACAGCGATGTGCGGTTCGTCGCGCGACGGCGGGACGTCGCAGGATGGAAGAGCAAGCTTGTGATCCCAGAGATCAGGATCCACGCAGAGTGGCCGCTGTTTACGCCTCAGCCGCCGGCGCAGGTCGTGGAATTACCTGCTGCAAACGCCGAGCAGCGGGAACCCGTGGGGGTTGACCACGAGATGGTCGTGCTGGAGCACGCGAGCGCCGTATTCGTCGAACCCGCGCTGCTCATGCATGTCTTTCGATCGGCGGTATCGGCCCTGGACGACCAGCCGGCGGCCGATCTCTTGTTTTGGCTGAGAACAGCACCTCATACGATCGGAAAACTCAAGGGTGGGAGAGGGCGCTTGGGCGGTCAGGACAGACGCATGAGGAAGCAGGCACTGGCGTCGGTCTGGCCACTGCGCAATGCGATCTCTGAGGCGCGCTGGGCTGTCATCGCAGCCCGACTTTCCGAAACGGCGGAGCATGGCTTGTTTTTTACGCCCGGCGGCAATTCGTCTGAGGCGAGTGACATCGAGGTCGACGAGGGAGAGGACGAGGCCAACCGTCTGCAGGTGGGGTTTTCATCGGCCCAAGAGGTCGTCGCCCAGGTTGCGGGCATTGCGGAGGCCGCCACTAGCAGCAAGCAGGTGAACGATCCGAACGCGCTTGCGGTCGCGCTGACCAGTTTCAAAGGCGCATTGGACCATTCGATGACGGAATTTGAGGAAGAAAACCGGCTGCCTGTTTTCTGAACTGCAGTGGGGCCGGTAGCGGCCGTCCGTCTGATAGAACCTTCCTAGCGGATTCGGCGGCTGAGACCGAGGTTGATCAGGCGACCAACACCGAAGCCTGCAAGTATCAGATAAATTCGATAGAGCTCAGCTCGAAGCAGATCGTGAAAGTGGCGGTCAACGCTTCTGCGATAAATATGGGGAACGAGGAACCCAGTCGTCAGAGCCGTGATTGCTAGCCACACCATCGCCATGCGGCCTTCCCTAACCAGCGATTTGATCTTTGATGGCCGGAATTTGAACGAAGCAACTAACTCAGCGTTGCTCAAAAAAGTGCTCATGCAAGCAGCCCTCGAAAAATGCTACCTCATTCAGAGTCCATATGCGAGATTAACGGCTCATGAATGTCGGCTATCAGATCTTGAACTGCTTCCGCTGTCTTCCCTTTGCCGACATCTGAGTACATGATAGGCGCGATTATTGCTTTTGCAGCTCCACAGGATCACGCATTTTGAAAAAAGCTCTGGTTGTCATTGATATGCAGATGTACGCGCAAGACCGCCTCGATCGCGGGCGGGATCATGTCAATGGCGTGCTGCCGTCAAGATCGCCGCTTTGGCTGCAAAATTTCGTGAGAACGGTGATACGGTAATCCATGTTCATCATGGCGACCTCAATCCGGCATCGCCTATGCACCCAGGCGCACCAGCACAACGGATGATACCGGGCCTCGAACCCCTTCTTGGGGAACCGGTTTTTGTCAAAAGCACATCATCGCCCTTTGCATCGACCGACATGGAAAACTATCTCCGGGACAATCGCATCGACACTCTTGTCGTCACGGGTGCCGTTGCAGGTTACTGTGTTAACACGACCGTTCGAGTTGGCTCGGATCTTGGGTTCAGTATGATCGTGGTCCGTGATGCCGTCGTGGGCTTCGACCTTCCCGATGAAAATCTGTCTGCTCGCGTGATTTTTGATGTCTCCATGGCCCATCTCAAATCCGATTTCGCCAATGTTGTCGACAGCCCCGAAATCATAACACCCCTTGAATGACCGCAATTGGCGCAGAGCTGCCAACATGTTGGGCGGCTGTCGGCCTGAAGCGCCACTCGACCCAGCGCCCTCAGTTGCGATAAGGTCGAACAACAACCTACAACGGACGTAACGGATGGCCTACGGAGTCAGTGTTAAAAGCTGCAACGCCACGGCGGTTGAAATCAGGAAGCTATGGGAGGAAGCGAGCATCTTCGAGCCTTCCGCCTCCATGCATGCGGATTCCGCTCTGAAGCCGGCCGCCATTCCAATCATTGACCGGCCACCGTTCCGATTTGAAGCCGGCCACCATTCCAATCAATAACCGGCCAGTTACCGGCACTCAAGTTCCCCTGGGTCAGCAACCTTGGCATGTGTCCCCTCGATATCCACGAGGGGAATTTAATGCCTGCAAAAAGAAAGCTGACCGTGCGACACATTCGATAAATGCTGCGGCTTGCGGGTAGCGGGACGAGTAGCCGCGAGATCGCGGTCATACTTGGCATTGCTCGCAGCACCGTGCAGGACAATTTGAAGCGGGCTGCGATGGCAGGGCTGAGTTGGCCGCTCGCCAGCGACCTGACAGACGATGTCCTTGAGGCCAAGCTTTTCGTCCACCCCGGCGTCAAGCAGGGCCAGCGATTGCGCCAAGAGCCCGATTGGGGCCCGCTTTCAATAGAGCTGAAGAAGCCAGGCGTTACGCTGCTTATCCTTTGGGAAGAATACCGCAGCATTCATCCAGATGGGTATGGATATAGCCGTTATGTTGCGGCCAAATTTATGTTGCGGCAGCAGGGAATGAGCCAAGGATTTCGGTGATTCCTTGGCCCAAGCCGTCACATAAGATAGTTGCCTACAATGCTTTCAGGAATGCCATCAATGACGGCAGGGATCGCTGCCGTGGGGTGCTTCTCAAGCCGCTGATATCAACCTTTTCCAACGCCTTGGCCTTCATCTCGAGATCCACCTCGGCGTAGATGTGCGTGGTATCCAACGACACATGGCCCAGCCAAGCGCGGATCGTGTTGATATCGACGCCTGCTCGCAGGAGATGGACAGCTGTCGTGTGCCGGATCGTATGGGGGCTGATGCGCTTCGTGGCCAATGTCGGCACGGTTTTGCTCGCCGTGGCAGCGTATTGCGTCACGACGCGGTGATTTCCGAACCTCGTCAGAGGCTCCTTCGTCCGACCCAGAAAGACCGCATCGCTCCTATCCCGATCGGCAATGAGTCGAGCCAGCGATATCGCCGTCGCTGGCCACAATGGGCAAATTCGTGTCTTGTTTCCTTTGCCGTGAAGGCGGACTGACGGAGACGTGCCCAACTGAAGATTGCCAATCGTCAATTTTGCGGCCTCATCCGCGCGAGCACCGCTGTTGTACAGGAATAGCAACAGAGCATGATCACGCGCGCCGATAGGCGTACGCCTGTCAGGTTGACCGAGAAGCGCATCCATCTCGGCCTTCTCGAGATACCCGATTGCGGCCTTCGCTGTCTTTTTGAATGGTATTGCCCTTATCTCGGAACACCACGCCAGATGAACCGGTGATCGCATGCCGACGAAGCGTGCCAGCGAATGAATGGTCGCCAGCCGTTGGTTACGGGTTGCCTCGCTGCATCGGCGATCACGTTCTAGATGGTCCAGGAATTTGCGGACGACTGCCGGCGTCAACTCCTCCACTGTCATACGTTCGATGGCGCAACTTCCTTTCTCACTCGCAAACGGCAACAGCAGTTTAAGTGTGTCGCGGTAGCTGGCTTGGGTGTTGCGGGAAAGATTGCGTTCGGCGACCAGATGCTCCAACAGGAAACGACGGATCCACGGACCAAGGAGGTTCTCATCCTTCATGGTCGGCCCCCATTGCATATTGCGCAAAGCGCTGGCTGGCTGCATCGAGGAGATCGGGCGTCATGTGCAAATAGCGCTGGGTCGAACGTATATCGATATGGCCAAGGTAGGTTGCGAGTTGCGGAAGCAACCTTTGCACGTCTTGACCGGAGCGATACCAGGCGACCACCCGGTGCACGGCGGCGGTGTGACGAATATCGTGCAGTCGTGGCGGCCGAAGCTCCCCGATAGGGCAACTGATTCCGGCGGCTCGACGGACATGCTGGAACCAGGAAATAACCCGCACGTAGTGCCACGGCCGGCCATCGCGCGTAGTGAACAACGGTGATTGTTCCCCACGCGGCAAAGGGAGAAGGCGCCGGCGTTCGATATGCGCAGACAGCTCGTAGTTGAGCTTTGGTCCGATCGGCACGAGACGCGTTTTGAAGAACTTCGTGTCGCGGACAGTGATGATCTGCTCGGTCAGGTCCACGTCTTGCAAGACCAAGCGAAGCGCCTCGCCGATGCGCATACCGCTACCGTAAAGCAGCAGGAGAAGGGTGCGATACATTGCCGGCACCTGAGGACTGTGCCCAAGCTTCAGGATAGAGGTCGCGTCCAGCAGCCGGCGCAGCTCTTCCGTCGAATAGACGTACGGCGTCTGTTGCGGCGGCAGCTTCGGCAATGATGTCGGCAGTGGCGAGAACGCCGGATAGTCGCGGCTGACGGCGAAGCGGTAAAGACCGCTCAACACCCTGTAACGCAGCATCCAGGTGGCGCTGAGCGATCCGCTGCCTTGGAGAAACGCGGCTACCGCCTCCGGGGTAATCTCGCTGATCTCGGGATTGCCCATCACGCGGCAGAATCTGCGCAACAGCACCTCGGCGGACTCGAAACGCATGCCCAATGACCGCTGCTTGGCCAGATACGCGTCGACAACATTGGACAGCATCATTGCAGCGCTCCCAAGTCGAATGCACCAACCTCGCGAAGGGCTGCCAAGTTCACCTTGGCGTAGATACTGGTCGTCGCCGCGCTGCGGTGCCCCAGATGGTCCCCGATCTCCTTTATCGACAGACCTTCGGCAAGAAGCCGAGAGGCGCAGGCATGCCGCAGTGCGTGCCCCCCGCGATGGGCCGCTTCGATTCCAAGCGCGACAAATCTGCGGTTCGCGACATCATAGATGCTTCCCGCCTTCAACGGCCGACGGGGCGCTTGCATGCATAGGAAGACTTCCGGGTGCGACGACGACGGCCGAACCGTGTCGATGTAGCGGGCAAGCGCCTCAGCAACAGACGAAACGAGAGGATAGATCTGCGGCTGGCGGCGCTTCAGACGGAAAAGCCCTAGGGTCCCACCGGCCCAGTCGATCCGATCGAGGCGCAATGCAACTATCTCGCCGCTCCGCATTCCATAGACCGCAAGCAGCAGCAGGATTGCACGATCGCGAATGTCCCGCGGCTTGTCGGTGTCGGCATCGGCCAACATGCGCTGCACGTCTGACCAGTTCGGGGCGTACGGCAGCGACTCCTCTCGGTAAAGCCGGGGACGATCGATCGATCCGGCCAGGTTGTTTGCGCATAATCCCCGCTTTCCGGCATAGCGCAGAAATACCCGCAGAGCAGAAGCAGTGGTGGCGACCGACACACGGGACCATCGTCCCGTTGCCTGGGACACAAAATAAGCGTCGATGTCGACCGCCTGAAGATCTCCGAGTTGCCGGTTCGTCTGATCGCACCAGCGCAGGAACCTGCCGATCACACGGATCCGTTGCTCAAGCGTCGATGGTGTGAAGCCGCGCTCATCGCGCATCCATCTCACATACTCTTCGAGTTGCCCCTGATACTCGAATCCGGTACTCGGTTCTCGCCACCAACCAAGAAATCGAAGCCAAGGACGTCCGATATCGACCACTCTTCGGGCGGCCGTGAGCGCTCCGTGCGCCTGTTGCCTCTCAATCGCAATCTGTCGGAGGACCTCGATGTCGATGCCCTCCGAAGGAGCATTCGGACCGAGGCGCGGGGCAATCCACAACAGCTCGTTGCGTTTGATTTTGAGAGAAGCGTGAGTGGCACCGCGTTCCGCGCAGTGGCGAAGATAACGGTTCCGCTCTTCGGCAAACGGCGCGTCATCATCATGATAGTGGGCCGCCGAGCGGCCGGCATCAGTCGTATGATCCATAGCAAACCTCCATTGGAAAGCTTGCTACCCAGTCATCGAGTTATGTTGCGTCAAGCCCCCCACGACACCGAGGCGCTTGAGCAAGAGAGGCCTTCCACTACATAAATTTGGCCGCAACATAACGGCTATATCCATACCCATCTGGATGAATGCTGCGGTATTCTTCCCAAAGGATAAGCAGCGTAACGCCTGGCTTCTTCAGCTCTATTGAAAGCGGGCCCCAATCGGGCTCTTGGCGCAATCGCTGGCCCTGCTTGACGCCGGGGTGGACGAAAAGCTTGGCCTCAAGGACATCGTCTGTCAGGTCGCTGGCGAGCGGCCAACTCAGCCCTGCCATCGCAGCCCGCTTCAAATTGTCCTGCACGGTGCTCCGAGCAATGCCAAGTATCACCGCGATCTCGCGGCTACTCGTTCCGCTACCCGCAAGCCGCAGCATTTGTCGAATGTGTCGCATGGTCAGCTTTCTTTTTGCAGGCATTAAATTCCCCTCGTGGATATCGAGGGGACACATGCCAAGGTTGCTGATTGGCTGCCTCAAAAAGAGGTGGGTGATTTCAACAGGTTATGATTCCTTCGGATTTGCAAAGATTCGATGGAGTTCACGATGGCCTGGACTGAAATCACCCGTCGGCAATATGCCCGGCGAACGGCTCGCTATGCAAGTGACATGACGGATCGGGAATGGGAACTGGTTGCGCCTTTTTTGCCGATGCCCCGCCGCTTGGGTCGACCTCGCACCACTGATTTGCGCGAGGTCGTAAATGCTCTGCTTTACATCGCCACCACCGGTTGCCAGTGGCGGATGCTGCCGAAGGATTTTCCGCCCTGTTCAACGGTCCAGCGCTATTTTTATGAATGGCGGGCACTGGGACTTTGGACACGCATCAACCATCATCTCGTGATGGAGGCACGCGAGTTGGAGGGCAGAGAGGCAAGTCCGACGGCTGGTGTGATCGATAGTCAGAGCGTGAAAACTACGGAAAGCGGTGGCATACGAGGCTATGATGCAGGTAAGAAGACGAAAGGGAGAAAGCGCCATATCATCGTCGATACGCTTGGCCTGATGGTCGGTCTCATGGTGCACAGCGCCGACATCCAGGATCGCGATGGTGCTCCTGATCTTCTGAAATCCATCCGCCACAGGTGGCCATGGTTGCTGCATGTCTTCGCTGATGGCGGCTATGCAGGCGATAAGTTGAAGCGGCGATTGAAGAAGATCGGACGCTGGACGGTCGAGATCATCAAGCGCTCGGACAAAGCGAAAGGCTTTGAAGTTCTGCCACGACGCTGGGTCGTCGAGCGGACCTTCGCGTGGCTTGGCAGATGCCGCAGGCTAGCAAAGGACGTCGAAAAATCCATCGCCTCCTCAGAGGCATGGATTATGATCGCCCACATTCGCCTGATAACCCGGCGGCTCGCAAGGTATCGATATCATTGAAGCCTTTTCGAGTCCGACTCTGACCCAGGGGAACTTGAGTGCCGGTAACTGGCCGGTTATTGATTGGAATGGTGGCCGGCTTCAAATCGGAACGGTGGCCGGTCAATGATTGGAATGGCGGCCGGCTTCAGAGCGGAATCCGCAGGCCACGATGAAGGGGGCCGAAATTGGGCCCGGTTTGCCAGCTTGATCGGCACATGTAAAATGAATGGAATTGAGCCTTACGCCTATCTGTGCGACCTCTTCACCCGCCTCGCAAACGGCCACCTCGCCAAAGACATCGATGCCCTAATGCCTTGGGCCTATGCCGCCCGCATCAAGTCCTCACAATGAGCTCGTCAGATACTCGTCGGTGAGCTCACATCCGGCCCCAAAGGCAATACCATCAAGCCGCTGCAACTGAAAAATCAATGGGGCGTGGACGCCGCATACGACAGAACTTCCAGCGCCTCGTCCACAATGGCGCGGATCGCCCGCAGCGGATGGCTTGTCGGAACGCGGGCTTCGCAGCTCACATAAGAAAACAGACCCGCCGTCTGCATATCACTGCCACGCATGTCCTGCTCCTGCCGACCAATCACTCAGGCATGGAGTCACGGCAGTCCGTTCACAGCAAGGGCCTTTTCCGTACACTGCTAGGTTTTAATCTTGGTCCGAATCGCGTGGGCCATGGTCCTGGAGGATATAGGTTTGGGCAGAAAAAGCGCGGACGTCATGTCATCGCTGGAAAGTGACATTTTAAGGTCACTTCCTCCGATGATGATGGACGCTGTCTTGAAGGCTGCATGCAAGCCAGTAGCACCCTGATTGTCGGGAAGAGACGATTGGTCAACTAGAACCAAATCGGCTTGTTTGCCTTTTGATATCCAATTGCCATATTCTGCATATGTCTTAAAGCCCACTGGCTCATAGCCCAGAGCGGCGATCTTGTCCTCATACACCTCCCGCAATACGGAATCCGGTTCAACCAATGCCACAATCTCTCCGTTGCCACGCGGTGTTTTACAGCGGCCGAAAAACGTGTCCGGGCTGACGGGCTTCTTCGAAGAAGGTGGTAGAAAGATGTCGAAGCGCGTCCCTCGCCGAACGGCTGATGTAACGTCAATATATCCTGCAAGCGCGCTGACATGACCGTGCACGGCGGCAAGACCTAAACCCGTACCGCCGCTGCGAGAGCGTGTTGTAAAGAAAGGCTCAAAAATGTGGGGCAGCACCGTTTCGGCAATGCCTTCGCCGTTGTCGCTGACAGAAAGAAGAACATAGTCACCAGCTGGCATAACACCATGCGCCAGTATTTTCTGTCTAGATACGAAAGTTCGGCGAACGATGATGTCGATTTTACCATCGGCGGTAAAGGCTTGGGAAGCATTCTTGCAAAGATTCATCAGCATCTGCTGCACCTCAAGTGGGCTTCCTTCGACTACGCTCTTCTTGTCATCAAACTCAAAATTCAGCTCGATGTTGCTCTGCAATGCTACTCGCAATAGGGGAGCAATTTCCATTACGAGTTCGGATACACTGAACGGCTTTGTTACGCGTTCTACTTTTCGGCTTAAAGTCAATATTTGATCGATGATGAGCCTGGCTCTGTGACCCGATGAAATAATCTGATCAATATGCCTTCGGGTGGCAGATGACCGACGCTGCGTATTTTGCGCCATCTCAGCGTACCCGAGGATTGCTCCCAAAATGTTATTGAACTCATGCGCTATTCCACCAGCAAGTGTACCGACTGCCTGAAGACGTTCAGCATGCTCCAATCGCCTCTCCAGAATAGCACATTCGGTCTGCTTACGCCGAACATCAATATAGTGGCAGAGGCAGGCGGTGGCGAGTTCAAGAAGCTGAATTTCACCTGGACAAGATTGCCGACGATAGCCCTCATAAACGAGGGAACAAATCGCTATCAGGTGATCCGTAGATTTGTGTGCCAGCAGCATAGAAACGCCCTGACTCTCCGGAGGAAAGCAGATAACCTTGCGCGTCGACATAATGCGGAATACTGACGCACGACCATCTGCTTTGGCAAGAGAAACCATCTCGCGTAGCGCGAGGTCCTCCCAGACGGCACCAGGCGAATTCGCTGCGAAAGTTTCAACAGCCCACCTGTCACCATGATCCACCAGTGCTAGCGCACACGATTTAGCATTGAAGAAGCGTTGAATAATTCCAAGCGCAGCTTGCGCGGACGAATTGAGGGACGACGCTGTCGGCCTTGCCCCCTCGAAACAAACCCCAATCTCTTTGATCACCTCTTCGTAATCCAAACGCCGCGTTAACCAATCCGTCTTCCGGCGCAGCCTATATACCAGTGAGATGATATAGACGCAAAGGCCCACCAAAACGGAACCCAAGAAGATCCGTGCCCGCTGCTCCCTCACGCTTCGTAAGCTATAAGCTTCCAGACACTTGCGCTGCAGTCTTTCGGCAATTTCCGCAGTGTCGGAGGCCTGAATGATGTTTACGTTATCATTCACCTGGGGCAAAACCGACAAGATGACGCGACCCTCGCGTGTTAGTATGCGGATGGGAGCTTCATGCCCACCGTTCGCTTTTTGGCGCACATCGAGTTCGTGACTGATTTCCAACGAGAGTGCTGGGTTTGGCTGACGCATGAACTGCAGCATCAGGCTGCCCAATTCGATCGGGGTTTCGACCGTCTGATCCGTTGACGGCATTTTGGGAAGATTACTCAGCGCGCGGGTGAAGCTGGCAATTGAATCTTGCAGGAGCACGTTCTGCGCTCCGAAGACTGCAACGGCGGCGTCAGTCCTATCCACAGATACCTTTAGCTGGTCTAGCAGTCGAGAGAGATCGTTACCGCTCACAAGATGAGATTGTTTAAATAGTAGCTTCAAATATGCCAGGTTCTTCCGCAAAGCTCCAAACCTGGCGATAATTGGGTGGTAGTTCGCCACCATACCAGCTTCCGCGCGGAGTACATCCCGCTGCAGCGAGGCACTGTCGATGTTAATTGCTCGCAATTGGGTCAGGATCGCCCGATTGGTCTCATTGTCCTGCCAAGACGCAATTGTCGCCAAGGCAAAAATCATTGCACCAACTACCATGGCCAGGATAGACCAAGCCTTAGCACCTGTCTTGAAATCTTGCCGATTCGGTGAATACCTTCCATTCATCCGTACTTACTTCCTCGTGCCAATACCGCTTCCGATGAAGCCGCCCCTTGTTCCGAGATGATTGCGCCCCCCGAATCCCGGGATGATCTCGCCTCCTTGAGGCTGGGGGCCTGCTGGTCTCGATTGTTTTCAGTCGATCTCGGTTGGGAGTCAAGATTTTCGCGACTGGATTCATTCGCAAGCTATCGCCAGATAGATCGATGCGTTGTGCGTTGTGAACGAGGCGATCAGAATGGCGTCAGCGAGGGTGGGATGTCCGATAAAGTCGTGTCAGGATGACACGGGAAGTTGCGATGGTTTGAAGGTCGATCCGTACCGAAAGCCATTTTTTTGCATGTCATCGTTGTGCGCAAACGAACCAGTAGAGCCTGGGGACGCTGACCGATGATCGTGTCCCGTAGCGTGGTGTAGCTTTTGACATCCACGGTGCCTCCTGGTGTCGGCTGGAGGGGATATCAGCGTGCCACGGCTGGTAGGCTGATGAGCGGATCATCGCTGATGCGGGTGATAGTTTCCAGTGTCACATATCTGGATCATTGGACGGCCCACTTGATGGTATGGACCGCTCCCTTTCCCTCAGTGAAGGTGGCGGCTGTTTTTAAGCCAAGAAGGAGTCATCCCATGCCTGTTTTTCCGTAAGCGGCGGCTCCACCCCATTGATTATGCAGTTGGGCCGCTCAATTTGCGGGCTTGCAGCAAGCTCAATGAGCACGTCGGGGAGTCCCGGACGTGCTCATTATGAGGAGCTTGGCCGTTGTGCATAGGCCCATGGCATAAGGGCGTCGATGTCTTTGGCGAGATGGCCATTTGCAATGGCTGATGAAGAGATCGCGCAGATAAGCATATGGCTCGACACCATTCATTTTGCAGCTTGCGATCAGACTCGCAAAGCGGGCCCAATTTCGTCCGCCTTCGTCGTGGCCCGCAAAGAGCGCGTTGCGGCGGTTCATGGCCGGGCTGCGTATTGCGTTTTCGACCAGGTTTGAGTCGATGTCGACGCGGCCGTCGTCAAGGAACAGCCGGAAGCCATCCTGTCGTTTGAGGATATAAGCCATGGCCTTGCCGAGATCGGTCTTGCGAGAGATACGCACTGCCTGAGCGGTCAGCCAGGTGAAGAACTCGTCCACCAATGGGCGGGACAGGTGTTGGCGGACTGCCCGGCGATGTTCCGGATCGTGGCCTCGGATGCCGTCTTCAATCTTATAAAGAGCGGCGATCCGCAACAACGCCTCGTCGACGATGGCCTAGCATTACAGTTGCAATTTTGATTTCAGGTGAGCGCGTTGGGCGGCAGCTTGATGCGCTCGTCTCCAACATGACCATGCGATGATGTGGGCGGGCTTTATACGCCGCTGGGCAAGCTTATTCGCAATGCGTCGGACCTCTTGGATGGACCAGCGGATCAGATCGTGATGGTCGGCATCCTCGGTCTTTTTTGGGGTGCCGCATTATTGGCGCGATATCGGATCACAGCCATCATTGCGAAGGCGAGCATGACGAGCGAGACATGGCGATGCCAGCCATGCCACGAGCGGGTCTCGTTATGATCGAGGCCGAGTTCGTTCTTGGCTGTCTCGAAGCTATCTTCGATTGCCCAACGGTGACCTTCGACGGATACGAGCGTCTGAATGCCTGTTCCGGCCGGGCACCAAGTCGTGAAGAATGCGAGGTCGCCATCGCTGATATTGCGCCGGATCAACAAGCCGCGCGTCCAAAGCCCGGTTTGCGTATCACTGTATTCGTCGGCATCGAGATCGGCCAGTTCGCAGTAGGCCCAGTCATGAAGCCGCGCGCCTTTTGTGCCATCGCCAGCGGAAAGGCGATGCCATGCAGCCGGATCGAGATCACGGGCAATCTCAAGAGCGGTTCCTGCGACGAAAGGCTTACCAGACCAAGCGCCAAAATGATGGTCGGATTTAACCCCAAGAACGTAACCTTTGCAGGCTCGGCGCAGCGCTCCTTCGACGTCTCCGACGCCATACACCGCATCTGCTGCCACCCATGAAAACGGCACTTTGGCTGTCAGCGCCCGCCGAATCATATCGACAGCGAGGGCAGGCTTGGTAGCGAAGGCTACAGCTTCAGGAACATGAGCGGCGGCAACCCTTGCCGGATCGCTGGTCCAACTCTTTGGCAAGTACAAGGCTCGATCGATAAAGGCATGACCACGATCGGAAACATAGGCGGTGAACACACCGATTTGGCAGTTCGTTACCTTGCCCGCTGACCCTGTATATTGACGTGAAACACCGCAAGATGTCTTGCCCTGCTTGAGGAAGCCGGTCTCATCAATGACCAGGACCGCATCATCTGTGGCAAGGTGCTCCACAACATACTCGCGCACAATGTCGCGAAGTCCGTCTGCGTCCCAGCGTCCACGACCCAAGATGGCTTGCTGTCGCCACGGACCAGGATCGCCAGCCGCCTCAGCGCGCATCCAACCTGTCTTACGGCGCTCATCACCTAACAAGCCGTCCAGGAAAAGGTTTGCAGATGCTGCAACGCGCTCCTGCGTAAACAATCCGCGCATACGCGCCTTAACTTCACGCAGCGACGATGCCCAAAGTTCCAACGTTGTCTCGATCGATGCACCCATCATCCATGACCTCCGAATCATGGAGGCCTATAGATTCAGAACTTGTAAAAATACGCAACTGTAATGCTAGCCCTTTTTCGGCTTGGCCTTAATCAGTTTTCTGCGACCGTGTGCTCAACAGAAGGCCAGCTTCAGCGGATCGCCGCCCGTGCGATCTGGCGTGGCCAGGTGCGAGTAGCCACCATAGGCATCAACTTGATCGTACCGTTGAAGCCGTCGAGGATCTCTGCGGCATATTCCCCTTTACGCCCAGGCCGGTAGTTGACGACCACGCCTGCCGGATCGGATCCGTTCCAGCCGCGATCATCGCGCAAAACAGCCCATAGAGTCCATTCAAGAAAGCAGGTAGCGAGCGAGCCTTCTGGTCATGAGCTTTATCATTGCAGTTTGGATGAAGGCGAGGCTTGTGGCTGAGAAACGTTCAAAATCCTTTGCCATTCTGCGGTTTATGCCGAGCCACGCCAGCGTTCGCTCGACGATCCATCGCTTTGGGAGCACCCGGAAACCGACCTGGTTACGTTTGACAATTTGCATCGGGCGCGGACTTGCCTCTTCGACCTTGGGGCCCTGATAGCCGCCATCGCCGCAGATTTTCTCGATGAATGGAAACCGGTTGGCGAGCCTGTTGAAAACCAAGTGCCGCTCCGTCGCGATACTGAATTCCTGCCGAGTGGACTTCGGCTTTCAGGAGCATGCCCTTCTATGCGCGCTTTTGGGCAGCCATCAACACCGTGAACGCGGCGCGTACCTCTACGTCCGCCAATCTTCGATGCGGCAAGTCATCGACAATACCGAGAGCGCCATGCGGCAATATGCGCTTCGCGGGCGCGCTATCGCCCTAGGTTGGCGCGAGGAGCTGATTATCGTCAACGATAACGATCAGGGTGGATCCGGCGCATCGGCGGTCTGACGCGAAGGATTTCAGCGGCTGGTCAGCGATGTCGGCATGGGCCTGGAGGTCTCCCGTCTGACGCGCCACAGTGCTGACTGGCAGCGCCTGCTCGAGAGCTGCGGCCTTGCTGATATGACGCGGCAAATTTCAACGACCGGCTCCTGCTCGGCCTGAAGGGAACAATGAGTGAGGCCGAACTCCACGTGATTAAGGCATGGCTGCGCGGCGGCATCCTCAATAAGGCCCGGCGTGGCGAGTTTCGTTGCCCACTGCCAACCGGCATGGTCTACGATCATTCCGGCAATGTGAACCATTGATCCAGACTTCCAGGTCAGAGAGACGATCGCCCATTTCTTCGAGACTTTCTCTCGCGTCGAATCCGCCTCTCAGACTGTCAAAGCCTTTCGTCAGGATGGCATTCTCTTTCGCTCCCGCTTCCATGACAGCCAGACGGTTTTCCGGCCACTGACGCCTTCAACGGCGATGCGCGTGCTGCACAATTCACGTTACGCCGGGACCTATACCGTTGAAAAATGACGATTTCGAAATTCCGCTCTGTCGACACAACCATTGAACCAATGTCTGTCAATTGCAAAAGTAATACAATAAAGGTTGAGGCTCTCTCACCACCAAAGTAGGCTCCAAGTGATTGAGAGAAGATGGAGCATGCACTATGGAGCCTAGCCAGCAAATCTTAAATGATGATTCCGGAGCTTCCCGTAGGGAAGCCAATTCCACAGTGACAAATATGGATATGCCTTCCGAGCTCTTGGCAAAGGTAGCGACTTATATTCCTAACCAGGACCCGGTAGAAACGGCAAGGAATCTCGGAAGCCTGGAACGTACCGGACGTCCGGGTCGTGAAGCCGTTACAAGCGATCCCGTCGGAAAATACCACGCGCGAATGAAGCGAATTTGCACTTCCGCCAGAACCGTGTTCGATACCGTTATTCCCGGAAATCAATTACCCGAGGAGGCGACGAATCGACCTTCTCCGACGGCGAGAACGAAGGCCGTTGGCCCAATTCTTAAGTTCCAGACTGAAGGGGGAAAAGCGAAATTTGTGAACCACATCCTCAGTTTACCAGAATCTGCTCAATGCGACGCAATTCTCAGCGTCATAAAGCACTTGGATGATCTTGGTGAAGCAAACAAGACGAGCCTCATGGAACGCTCCATCGAGATTTTGCGGCTAGATCCCCCTTTGACTTGGAATATGGGTCAGAAATGCCCTGCGGCCGATGTGTTGGTCGAAGGCGAAAAGTACCTGAATGGAGATCAACGGGCCCGCATCAAACAAGAGAGGAACAGTCGTCCGGGACTGTCTCCCCTGTTTCGCCGAGCTTACGCCGATTTTGAGGTTCAAAAAGACATGGACGCAAATCCTATAAGATATAGGGAAGCGACGGAGCCTGAGGTCAGACCTATAGACACAGTAATCGAGACAATTGAAAGATATAGCGCTTCGATAGCAAGACGGGGTCCGAATGATGCCGGGCTCTTAACAGGTAGCGGAAGCTTTGCGAAAAATATCAATGATGCATACGCACGCACGCGAACTGAGCTAGATGCTTCTTCCCGTGACAGAAATCCCTCTGGATTATCGCGATAATTTCTTAGTAAGCGCGCTTTTTATGCGCCTTCTGAAGCGCGGTGCTCTCAGGTATTATATGTCCGCCGAAAAGGTGGGCACCAAATCATGGATGATGCTCGCGAACTATAGACGTGGTTTGTTGGTGGTGAAGGCCGCCGTCGATATGACCTTGCCCCGCGAGATTAGCTTAGCTCCGGCGATTTCGGCGGGACTTGTAGGATGGTGATGTTTTCGGGCACGACAAGATGATTGGACTTGTGCCAGCCCGCATAACCCATGATGAGGATGGCGTGCGCATCCTCGTCAAAATGACGGGCGATTTCCGCCAAATGCTTGGCCTCGTCTTATATGAGGGTTCATGTGTCAACGTCATCGTGCCATATTCTTCTCTTTCCAATTCCGGAAACCATTGCGAGGTTGGGCAGCGCTGTGTGGCAGCCTTTGCTACGTAACCTTACATGCAGTCGGGTCGACGAAGAGCCCATAACCACAATGCCTCATGCACGAGGCAAGCCCCAATGAGCACGACCAACCTGGAACGCGGTTCTTGGTTGACCATTGAGGAAGACGGTCATCCTCATCGCACAGCCAGCAAATACTGGCTGCGATTTCTATGCTGCTCGGAGAACGGCTCCGGCCGGGATCTCGCCTTTTTCGGTATAGCGCCAGAGCGCAATCAGAAGCTTGCGTGCCATCGCGACGATCGCGATACGTCGTGCCCGCCCTTTCAGATCGCCAACCCTCTGGTCACGTGTGGCGCCCGCACTGCAATTGCTGCAGGTCTTCCGTGCTGCTGTGGGGCGACTTGGTGGTAATCCGCCTTCTTTCGGCGGATTACGGGCGCGACTATGCTGTCGCCAGCAGCTTTGGCAGCCTCACCAGATTGTAAGCCGTCGCTGTCAGGGTGAACATCCAGCCGACGCGATCCTTTCCGCGATGGCGGGTCTTGCGCATTCCGCCGCTGGTCAGTTTCTTGTTACAAATTATCGAGTCATTTGAATCAGAAGACTCGTTTTGCGGACCATCTTCGAAATGAACGTCGAGAGCTTTCGACGACGCACCGCTATCCAGCAGCGTCAGCCAGCGGCGTCGCTCTTGATCATAAAGCAAGGATGAGTCACAACCTCTATCGTGGCCGTTGAAGTCGTCAACTTCGATGTCGCCTAACCCTTCGTCAGTGATGTCGCGCTACACGCGTTCAAAAACAAAAATTATACCGTGCGGGATCAATATATCCCCGCTGTCGTCTTGGAGGGCCATCTTCGCCGGCGGCGCTTCGAGTGCTTGAAAAGCGGTTTTCGCTTCAAATGAAATCAAAAAGAAGAAAACTAAAATCCTGGAGTAACCGACCGTCCCGATAGTCGTGAACATCAGATGACGGCATTTTTCCGAACGAAGGGGCTGTAGTGGTTATGAGCTTGGGGAGATCGGCAATGTGGGAGGCAACAGGACCGCTGTCGATCGTCTTGTTGGCCTCTATGTGCTCCTCGAGCGGCGCGGCGCCACTCTCATTTGCTGAGTTCAATTATTTTGCGCGCGAATGCGCCCCGTCAGTTGCTCCATCTACGCTTGCAGCGGTCGCTCAGGTTGAAAGTCGCTTTGATCCGCTTGCCGTGCATGACAACACCACCGGTGAAACACTTCACTGGCAGAACAGGCTCCAAGCAAGGCAAGTCGTGATGGACCGTCTCAATGCACAGCATTCGCTGGATGTTGGGCTAATGCAGATCAACTCCCGGAATTTTTCCGTTCTCGGACTGACACCTGGCGAAGCCCTTCAACCGTGCTCGTCATTATCTGCCGCCGCGAATTTGCTTGGGAGCCGCTACGCTGGAGGTCACACGGCTGAAGAGGAGCAATTGGCGCTTCGTCGGGCAATCTCTGCCTATAACACCGGTGACTTCAAGCACGGCTTTGCGAACGGGTACGTGCAAAAAGTTGAAGCGGCCGCAAAACAGCTCGTCCCTCCGTTAACGGAGCGTCAAAAAGACGATCGTGAGAAGCCAAGATCCGAAACATGGGATGTTTGGGGTTCGTACAAGCGTCGCTATCCGGAGGGTGGGGCTGGCGGTCCATCCGTTCCGCCGCCGCCGCCAGACCAGGACAACCGCAAATCGCAAGACGACAACCAATTTTTGTTCGACTTAAATGAAGGAGGTCAGCAATAATGAGATGCTATGAAAGATACTTTGTACATTTGAATCGCCTCTCCGTATCGAACGCGGTGACGCGCATGGTATCTGGCTATGCGCCGAGCGTGGGTGGTGCAATGGGGTGGAGTATTTTCTCCTCTGGACCGGCCGCAGCTCAAGCTGCAGGTGGCGGCACTGACCCAGCCACAATGGTCAATAACATATGCACGTTTATCCTTGGTCCGTTCGGTCAGTCACTCGCTGTTCTTGGCATCGTGGCCATCGGAATTTCCTGGATGTTTGGGCGCGCTTCGCTCGGTCTCGTTGCCGGTGTTGTCGGCGGCATTGTCATCATGTTTGGAGCTAGCTTCCTCGGCAAAACGCTGACTGGCGGTGGCTGATGAATGATCGGCTAGAAGAAGCGACCCTTTACCTGGCGGCGACACGGCCCGCATTGTTTCTTGGGGTGCCACTGACATTGGCAGGGCTATTCATGATGTTTGCGGGCTTTGTCATCGTTATCGTTCAGAACCCGCTGTACGAAGTCGTTGTCGTGCCATTGTGGTTCGGAGCGCGGCTTGTTGTGGAAAGAGACTATAATGCGGCCAGCGTCGTTCTACTGTTTTTGCAAACCGCGGGAAGGAGCATTGATGGTCTGATTTGGGGCGGCGCAAGCGTTAGCCCAAATCCGATCAAGGTTCCCGCGCGAGGGAGGGGAATGACGTAATGCTCGGCGCAAGTGGCACGACCGAAAGGTCTGGTGAGGTTTATCTACCCTATGTCGGGCACCTCAGCGACCATGTTGTCCTTCTAGAAGATGGATCGATCATGACGATGGCGCATGTTAGGGGCGTGGCCTTCGAACTCGAAGATGCCGAACTGAGAAATGCACGTTGCCGTGCATTTAATACCCTTCTGCGCAATATCGCTGATGATCATGTGTCAATATATGCTCACCTCGTACGTCATGACGATGTGCCGCCATCACCTGCGCGACATTTCCGCAGCGATTTTTCCGCAAGTCTGAACGAAGCTTTTGAGGAGCGAGTTCTCTCCGGAAAACTACTTCGCAATGACCATTTCCTTACGCTGATCGTGCTCCCCCAGGCCATGCTTGGCAAAGTGAGGAAGAGGTTCGGTAAACTCTATAGGAAAAAGGAAAACGATCTCGCAAGTCAAATCAGGAATCTGGAAGATCTCTGGCATGTTGTCGCTGGCGCTCTCGAAGCGTACGGCCTGCGCCGTCTCGGTATTCGTGAGAAGCAAGATGTGCTTTTCACGGAAGTTGGAGAAGCCCTGCGGCTAATAATGACTGGTCGATTCGCGCCGGTTCCGGTCGTTAGCGGTTCGCTCGGCGCCTCGATTTATACCGACCGAGTTATTTGCGGCAAGCGAGGACTCGAGATCCGAACCCCGAGAGACAGTTACGTTGGATCTATTTACTCGTTTCGCGAATACCCTGCGCGGACGCGACCGGGTATGCTCAACGCGCTACTGTCACTCGATTTTCCGCTTGTTCTGACACAGAGCTTCTCGTTCCTGACTCGCGCTCAAGCCCACGCGAAGCTCAGCCTCAAGTCCAGCCAGATGTTGAGTTCTGGCGACAAAGCCGTCACCCAAATCAGCAAATTATCTGAGGCGGAGGACGCCCTGGCGAGCAACGAATTCGTTATGGGGTCGCATCATTTGAGTCTTTGCCTATATGCAAATGATCTCAATAGTCTGGCCGATAGAGGTGCGCGGGCCCGGACGCGATTGGCGGATGCCGGAGCCGTTGTTGTCCAAGAGGGCATCGGCATGGAGGCGGCTTATTGGTCGCAGCTACCAGGCAACTATAAGTGGCGTACGCGTCCGGGAGCGATCACTTCGCGCAACTTCGCAGGTTTGGTCTCATTCGAGAATTTTCCCGAGGGTTCTGGGTCAGGTCATTGGGGCGAGGCGATTGCACGCTTTCGCACCAATGGTGGAACGCCTTTTGACTACATCCCGCATGAGCACGATGTTGGCATGACGGCAATATTCGGTCCCATCGGGAGGGGTAAGACAACGCTCATGACCTTTATCCTCGCCATGCTCGAGCAGAGCATGGTCGACCGCGCTGGTACGATTGTCTTCTTCGATAAGGACCGCGGCGGTGAGCTGCTGGTTCGCGCGACTGGAGGAACATATTTGGCACTCCGCAGAGGAATGCCGAGCGGATTGGCGCCATTGCGTGGCCTGGAAAATACAGCGACCTCTCATGATTTTCTGCGCGAATGGATCGTGGCGCTCATTGAGAGCGATGGCCGCGGAGGAATATCCCCCGAGGAGAATCGCCGTCTGGTGCGGGGCATCCATCGACAGCTCTCGTTTGATCCACATATGCGCTCAATCGCCGGGTTACGCGAATTTCTGTTGCATGGACCCGCCGAAGGTGCGGGAGCGCGACTCCAACGGTGGTGCCGTGGCAACGCACTGGGCTGGGCCTTCGACGGCGAGCTCGACGAAGTAAAGTTGGATCCCTCGATTACAGGCTTCGATATGACGCATCTTCTCGAATATGAGGAAGTATGCGCGCCCGCCGCGGCATATCTTTTGCACCGCATTGGCGCCATGGTCGACGGCCGTCGCTTTGTGATGAGTTGCGATGAGTTTCGCGCCTATTTGCTAAACCCTAAATTTTCAGCGGTCATCGACAAGTTTCTGCTTACCGTTCGCAAGAACAATGGGATGCTGATACTGGCAACACAGCAGCCTGAGCATGTTCTGGAATCGCAACTAGGCGCCAGTCTCGTCGCGCAATGCATGACGAAGATCTTCTATCCTTCACCGACGGCAGATCGATCGGCTTATATCGACGGACTGAAGTGTACTGAAAAGGAATTTCAGGCGATCCGCGAAGACATGGCAGTAGGTAATCGGAAGTTTTTGCTTAAACGAGAGAGCGGAAGCGTCATCTGCGAATTCGATCTGCGGGAAATGCGCGAATATGTCGCCGTTCTTTCGGGACGCGCCAACACGTTGCGATTTGCAGATCAGCTTCGCGAAGTGCAGGGGGACGACCCGTCCGCGTGGCTCAGCGAATTCATGGCCCGTTACCACGAGGCAAGAGATTGATGAAAGGTGGAAAGCTATGAAGGCCACGCAATTCGCTGCTGCGGCCCTGGCCGTCAGCCTTCTTTCGGTAGGACCTGCGCGAGCGCAGTTCGTTGTTAGTGATCCGGCGACGGAAGCTGAGACGCTGGCGACGGCGCTCG
The DNA here is from genome assembly GCF_003240565.2 of Rhizobium tumorigenes. Lineage (NCBI taxonomy): Bacteria > Pseudomonadati > Pseudomonadota > Alphaproteobacteria > Hyphomicrobiales > Rhizobiaceae > Arminella > Arminella tumorigenes. The sequence goes on along the minus strand of NZ_CP117257.1, from coordinate 363,285 downwards.
AGACTGCGGCTAATCTTGAACAGACCATAACGATGGTGGCAATGTTAACGTCGGCATATGGCGTCACCGGCCTGCTAACTTCGCTCAACCAGAAAAATCAGTATCCCTCAACCAGAGAGCTGGACAAGGAGATGTTTTCGGCGCGGATGCCTATGTCGACCACGGCTCATACGATCACCGATGATGCAGATCGTGCTGTAGTTGGTGGCGATGCAGAAGGGGAGCTTTTGCGGTCGCAGATAACAGGTTCTGCGAATAGTACCGGTATTGCAGCTGACAACCTGGAGGCGATGGACAAGCGCTTGACGGCGAATGCCGAGACCACAGCACAGCTTTCTCGTTCTCACAACATCATGCAGGCAACTGTCACCAACGGTCTGCTTCTCAAGCAGATTCACGACGCAATGATTCAAAATATCCAGGCGACCAGCTTGTTAACGATGACCACCGCGCAGGCTGGCCTTCATGAGGCGGAAGAGGCGGCCGCTCAACGCAAAGAGCATCAAAAGACCGCTACCATTTTTGGGGTGGTCCCCTGAGACAGGCAATTTATTCGTGCCTCCCATCTGGGCATTTCAGGGTGCGTGTTCATTCAGCGAAGCCAGTCAAGATCAGGTCCAAACGATGAACTTCACGATTCCGGCGCCGTTCACATCCATTCATACGATCTTCGATTTAGCCTTTACAACAAGCCTGGACACGATGCTGGGGACGATTCAGGAGGCGGTAAGCGCGCCATTGATCGCTTGTGTCACCCTTTGGATTATGGTCCAAGGTATTCTAGTCATGCGTGGCGAAATCGAGGTGCGGGGCGGCATCACACGCGTGATCACGGTCACTGTCGTTGTTGCCCTTATAGTCGGGCAGGCAAACTACCACGATTACGTTGTTTCAGTCTTTGAAGAGACTATTCCGAACTTTGTTCAGAAGTTTAGTGGCAGCGGCCTTCCACTGCAGACGATACCCACTCAGCTGGATACAATGTTTGCCCTAACCCAAGCCGCATTTCAGAAAATTGCATCTGAAATTGGGCCGATGAACGATCAGGACATCCTTGCTTTTCAGGGGGCTCAGTGGGTCTTTTACGGCACACTCTGGTCTGCGTTTGGAATCTATGACGCTGTCGGAATTCTGACGAAAGTGCTTTTGGCGATCGGTCCGCTGATCCTTATAGGATATATCTTTGATCGCACTCGCGACATTGCGGCCAAGTGGATCGGGCAACTTGTCACCTATGGTCTCCTGCTCCTCCTGCTAAACCTCGTTGCGACGATAGTCATTCTAACCGAAGCGACTGCGCTCACCCTTATGCTCGGTGTCATTACTCTTGCCGGGACGACCGCGGCTAAGATCATTGGTCTTTACGAACTCGACATGTTCTTTCTCACCGGTGACGCGCTCATTGTCGCTTTGCCGGCGATCGCCGGCAACATTGGAGGCAGCTATTGGAGCGGCGCGACCCAATCTGCCAACAGTGTGTACCGCCGCTTCGCTCACGTAGAGCGACGCTAGGTCGCGCGAAAAAATCGCGTCAATGGAGAAACTTTATGAAATATTGCCTGCTGTGTCTGGCACTCGCTTTAACTGGCTGCCAGACAAACGACAAATTGGCGAGCTGCAAAGGCCCAATATTCCCGCTAAATGTGGGGCGTTGGCAGCCTCTGCCGTCAGATCTTCAGCGCAGCAACGCGGGTGGACGCCATGAAGGGGTCTGAATACGCCTTGCTGGTAGGGCGGGAAACCCTGGCTGAGCACTATAAGGAAGTGGAATCCTTTCAAACTGCGCGTGCCAAATCAGCGCGGCGTCTCTCCAAGGTCATTGCAGCTGTCGCAACCGTAGCTATCTTGGGGAATGTTGCCCAGGCGTTCACCATTGCTACCATGGTGCCGCTGATCAGGCTCGTGCCGGTATACCTATGGGTACGGCCGGACGGAACAGTCGACAGCGAGGTATCCGTCTCCCGACTGCCGGCAACACAAGAGGAGGCCGTCGTTAACGCCTCACTGTGGGAATATGTTCGGTTGCGCGAGAGTTATGATGCCGATAGCGTTCAGTACGCCTATGACCTGGTATCGAACTTCAGCGCCCCGACAGTGCGCCAAGATTATCAGCAATTCTTCAACTATCCTAACCCAAGTTCCCCTCAGGTCATCCTCGGGAAACGCGGTAGGCTGGCGGTCGAACACATCGCTTCAAATGATGTCACCCCGGGTGTGCAGCAAATCCGGTATAAACGAACCCTCGTCGTTGACGGCAAAATGCCGGTCGTGAGTACTTGGACTGCCACAGTTCGCTATGAAAAGGTGACCAGCTTGCCCGGTAGATTGAGGTTGACCAATCCGGGAGGCTTGGTTGTCACCTCCTACCAGACATCGGAAGATACCGTTTTGAACGTAGGCCACGGCGAACCATGACGAAAAAAGCATTTCTCACTTTGGCATGCATACTCCTCGCAGCGATTGGCGCAAAGGCTGAAGACGCGCCAACCGCGGGCAGACTTGATCCGCGCATGCGTTATCTGGCTTACAATCCCGATCAAGTGGTGCGCCTTTCGACGGCGGTTGGAGCAACTTTGGTTGTTACATTCGGGGCTAACGAAACGGTGACCGCAGTTGCCGTTTCCAATAGCAAAGATCTCGCGGCCCTTCCGCGCGGAAATTATCTATTCTTCAAGGCTAGCCAGGTTCTTCCGCCCCAGCCAGTGGTCGTGCTAACCGCGAGCGACGCCGGTATGCGACGCTACGTTTTCAGCATCTCATCCAAGACGCTGCCGCACCTCGATAAAGAGCAGGCCGATCTCTACTACAGCGTACAATTTGCTTACCCTGCCGATGACGCGGCGGCTCGCCGGAAGGAGGCACAAGAGAAGGCTGTTGCAGACCGTCTACGTGCGGACGCACAATATCAACGGAGGGCGGAGGATCTGTTGGATCAGCCTTCCACGACCGTTGGTGCCGGGGACAAGAATTGGCACTATGTCGCCCAAGGCGATCGCTCGTTGTTGCCGCTCGAAATCTTCGACGATGGATTTACGACGGTATTTCACTTCCCAGGCAATGTACGCATGCCGTCCATCTACACGATCAGTCCGGATGGCAAGGAAGCTGTCGCCAACTATTCAGTCAAAGGGAGCTATGTCGAGATTTCTTCGGTTTCCCGTGGTTGGCGTCTGAGGGATGGCCAAACGGTACTATGCATTTGGAATACTGCTTACGATCCCGTCGGCCGCAAGCCGGAGACAGGCACTGTGAGGCCTGATGTGAAGCGCATCCTAAAGGAGGCGAGACGATGAACGACGACAATCAGCAATCGGCGCATGATGTCGATGCGTCCGGGTCGCTGGTCTCCGACACACATCGCCGGCGCCTTTCGGGGTCTCAAAAGTTGATGGTAGGAGGTGTCGTTCTCGCGCTATCCCTTAGCCTCATTTGGCTTGGCGGGCGTCAAAAGAAGGAAAACGGGAACGCACCGCCGTCAACCATGATCGCCACGAACACCCAGCCATTTCATCCGGTTCCGATTGCAGTTACGCCCGATCCTCTGCCTGCCCAGGAAGCTGTTCAGCCGACTCCACAAGCGCGAAGTGAGCCGGAACGGCATGAACCGCGTCCGGAAGAAACACCGATTTTTGCGTACACCAGTGGTGATCAAGGAACCAGCAAGCGCGTTCAACAGGGCGAAATGGATCGAGGACGCGGAGGCAATGGGGAAGACGGCCCTTTGCCCAAGGTTGAAGTGTCCGCCGAGAATGATCTGTCGATACGCATGAAACCCACCGAGCTGCAGCCGACCAGAGCTATGCTCTTGCCTCATCCCGACTTCATGGTGACCGAAGGGACGATTATCCCGTGCATCTTGCAAACGGCAATCGACACCAATTTGGCAGGTTATGTGAAATGCGTGTTACCCCAGGATGTTCGTGGAACAACGAATAACGTTGTGCTTCTCGATCGCGGCACCACCGTCGTCGGCGAGATCCAGCGCGGGCTACAACAGGGGGATGCGCGCGTTTTTGTCCTCTGGGATCGTGCGGAGACACCCGATCATGCCATGATTTCGCTTGCATCACCAAGCGCTGACGAGCTCGGTCGTTCGGGTTTGCCGGGCACGGTCGATAATCACTTCTGGCAGCGCTTTAGCGGGGCCATGCTCTTGAGTGTCGTCCAAGGTGCCTTCCAGGCAGCGAGCACCTACGCTGGCAGCTCGGGCGGAGGGATGAGCTTCAACAGCTTCCAGAATAACGGTGAACAAACGGCCGACACAGCCCTCAAGGCCACCATCAACATACCGCCAACCCTGAAGAAAAATCAGGGCGATACGGTCTCCATTTTTGTCGCACGGGACCTCGATTTCTCAGGCATATACCAACTTCGTATGACTGGCCGCGCGGCGCACGGGCGGGATCGCCGCCCATAACGAATTCAACGCGTCGCTTGCAAATGGGGTACAATACAAATGGAGGTGCATCCACAACTACGCATCCTTCTCAAGCCAATTTGGGAATGGCTCGATGACCCGAGGACCGAAGAAATTGCGATAAATCGACCTGGAGAGGCATTTGTGCGCCGAGCGGGCGCCTTCACGAAGTTCCCTTTGCCTGTCTCCTATGACGATCTTGAAGATATCGCTATTTTGGCAGGCGCGCTGAGAAAGCAGGATGTTGGACCACGCAATCCACTTTGCGCCACTGAACTTCCAGATGGTGAGCGGCTGCAAATTTGTCTGCCGCCGACGGTACCGTCGGGCACCGTAAGTTTGACGATTAGACGGCCAAGTTCCCGTGTTTCTGGTCTTAGAGAAGTCTCGTCCCGTTACAATGCTCCGATGTGGAATCAGTGGCAGAACCGAAAAAAGCGCCGAGATCATCATGATGAAGCTATCCTTCGCCACTATGACAACGGGGATCTGGAAAAGTTTCTCCACGCATGCGTCGTTGGGCGGTTGACGATGCTGCTTTGCGGCCCTACCGGGAGCGGCAAGACAACGATGAGCAAGACCTTGATCAGCGCAATCCCGCCGCACGAAAGGCTTATCACCATCGAGGACACGCTCGAGCTCGTCATTCCACATGAGAACCACGTAAGGCTGTGTTATTCTAAAAATGGGGCTGGGCTGGGCGCGGTGACCGCTGAGGACCTGCTTCAAGCTAGTCTGCGCATGCGACCTGACCGAATATTGCTCGGCGAGATGCGCGACGATGCCGCCTGGGCATATCTGAGCGAAGTGGTCTCAGGGCATCCAGGATCGATTTCCACAATACATGGCGCCAATCCCATTCAAGGTTTCAAAAAGCTGTTTTCGCTCGTGAAAAGTAGCGCGCAGGGGGCCGGTTTGGAAGATCGCACACTGATTGACATGCTCGCAACGGCGATCGATGTCATCATACCCTTCCGTGCCTACGATGACGTCTACGAGGTGGGCGAAATCTGGCTTGCAGCCGATGCACGCCGGCGCGGTGAGACAATAGGCGACTTCCTCAACCAAACGTAGTAATTGCTCGGAAATATCGCGTACCACATAGCAAAAATTACATTTGAAGCAATCCTCAGCAATCTTTGTCATCAAATTGAAGCATCTTGTTTGCATTTTTGTCATGCACGAATTTGCCGATTTGCCCGTAAGTGAAAAAAGTGACGAGCAAAGTCTCGCGCGGACAGCCCGTGCATGCATTGGTTTGGTTGAGTTGCAAATGGCTGGCTAGGATCCAAGATTGAAAGGTGCACCCTTGAAACACGTTCTTGTCATTGATGACGATGTCACTACGCGTCATCTTATCGTCGAGTATCTTACGATTCATGCCTTGAAGGTGACCGCGGTAGCTGACAGCAAGCAATTCAATCGCGTACTCTCTTCCGAGACTGTCGATGTCGTGGTCGTCGATCTTAATTTGGGTGTCGAAGATGGACTGGACATCGTTCGTAGTATAGCGACAAAGTCCGATCTTCCGATCATAATCATAAGTGGTGCTCGCCTCGAGGAGGCGGACAAAGTTGTTGCGCTCGAGCTGGGAGCGACCGATTTTATTGCCAAGCCTTTTGGAACCCGCGAATTTCTAGCCCGCATCCGGGTGGCATTGCGTGCGCGGCCCAATGTTGCGCGGACGAAAGATCGACGTTCATTTTGTTTCGCGGACTGGACGCTTAATCTGAGGCAACGCCGTTTAATTTCGGAAGAGGGAAATGAGGTGAAACTTACGGCAGGTGAGTTTAACCTTCTGGTTGCTTTCCTAGAGAAGCCGCGCGACGTCCTTTCCCGAGAGCAACTCCTGGTCGCCAGTCGGGTGCGCGAGGAGGAGGTGTATGATAGAAGCATTGATGTCCTCATCTTGCGGCTGCGCCGAAAGCTTGAAGGGGATCCGACGGCTCCTGAGTTGATCAAGACCGCAAGAGGTGCTGGCTACTTCTTTGACGCTGACGTTAATGTTTCCTATGGGGGTGTAATGGCGGCCTGAAGCAGCCGTACATTTCGCCACTAGCGATCTGTTCCTGACGTAAGCTGTTTGATATTTGGCCTGAAAAAGCTGCCTCTCCTCGCTCTCATCCAAACGCATTAACACCGAGGAGCGTTCGGATGGGCCCCTTTCTTTTGAGGGATCAGCGTTTAGTTGTCTTCTCTCCGGCAAAGAAAGATGCAAGCGCGGCGGTCGCTAGCTTATGGCCAAAAGCCCGAGTAGTCTCCAATCCCAACGGATCAAAATGATTTCGAGCGACTTCGAGCAGCGGTACCGGGAACATACGGGAGGTCTGAACGATGATAGATTTTTCGGAATTAGTTTGGGGGATAGGATAACTCTTCGGAGCCGCGCGAAACGATCCGTCCGCCAGCATGTTTTCAAAATCGCCAAGCGCACGGCGCAAGATCATTTGTAGCGATTTGGAAGGGCTATATTGACGGATCAGGTTGTCATATATCTCCGATACCTCAGGTGCGGGCGGCCGTGCGGAAAGGAAGATCTGCATCTTTTCCGGGGCTGTGGTCGGACTGAGGGCATCTACGGTGAGTATCGATTGTCGAGCAGGCCTGTGATGACGCTTGGCGATAGCAATGGAAGGTCGTCGATCTTCCTCGTCGAGCTTTTCACGCGGCTGCGCGCGGGCCAAACTTTGGGGGGCAACAGGCAAGTGAGGATGCACGATTTCGAGTCGAGCGGCTGAAAGCCGTCTGGCCTCCCCGACAGACAAAGTGGGTTTTCGAATTCCCATCTTCACCCCTCCAACGCTTCGCCAATCAATTTGGAGAGGGTAACGAGTTCTTCCATGGCGACCCTGAGATTCCGTTCGAGGAGACGCATTGTCGGATCGGTTCTCGTGTTTAGCAATGTGAGATGCAACATGCCACGTTCTTTCATCGCAGCAAATGCGTCTCTCTCGTGCATGGGAGACTGCACAACTGGAAGGCTGGAAAGCATGTCTGACATCGCTCGCTGCGATGTAGTCAATCGACCGACCGGGACACGTTGGCGCAATACGACCGCCGGAATTACCAGGCTCTCGCTCAACAGCAGCTCGATGACATAGCGGTAGGTCGACAGTGCTTCATCGATATCGAGCGGGGTCAACATGGTCGGGATCAGAAGCAGGTTTGAGCTGGCAATGATTGTGTTGTTGAGTTCACTCGAACCACCGTGGGTATCCGCCAGCGCATAGTCAAATCCCCGGAGCTCCGCGTCCTCATAAGCTGCCTCCAGGAGCGACATTTCCTCGGCGGCGTAAACATCGCAAAAAGAATCCCAGGTGTTGCTGCGTATGGCGTTTTCTCTCCATCGCGCTAGTGGTCGGTTTTCGTCGGCGTCGAAGAGAGCCACTCTTCTACCCTCCCTTGCAAAGGCAGCACAAAGACCCATGAGTGCCGTGGTTTTGCCGGCGCCTCCTTTGAAAGAGCAAAATGTCAAAAGTTTCATGTTCTCATCCGATGATGCTGTTGAACGGAAGTGCGTTCTTATGTTTTCATAAATAAGTTCGCAGATATTCCTCGAATACATAATAAATATCATATCCATATGTCATTTAGATTGCAAAATAATTGCAAATGTAACAGCATAAGAGGGAAATGCACATATTTGTTCTTGATTTCATTTCGTATAGGGGTAGGTTTCCGTGAGGCCCGACCGAAAATTCTGCGCCGGGCAGTCCAGATCGTTCCGTCTTCTATGGAGGAAGCTATGTCGCAAGGCAGTGAGCCCGCCTCAACTGGCATTGTCATCAAGCAGCGCGAACGCGTGAAGGTTGCAGGCTTCAAGGTCGTGAGTACCCGATTGCGTTCGGCCGAATACAAGAGTTTTTCTCAGCAAGCACGCTTGCTCGGGCTGTCCGACAGCATGGCCATACGGGTTGCCGTGCGCCGTATTGGCGGCTTTCTCGAAATCGACACGCACACTCGTCACAGGATGGAGCTCTTACTCCAGTCCATAGGGACGCTCTCAGGTAATATTGCGGCGCTACTATCCGCCTATGCCGAAAATCCGACAATGGATTTGGAGGCTCTGAGAGCTGAGCGTATCGCTTTCGGCAAATCTTTCGCCGACCTCGACGGCTTGCTCCGTTCCATTTTGTCCGTGTCCCGGCGACGAATAGACGGCTGCTCTTTGCTGAAAGACGCTTTGTAGCACTTACGCTGCACCCGCCGGAGAACATGTTGGATGCCGGATGGAGCTCAAGTTATCATTCGCATTGTGCCGGGAGGCGGGACCAAGACCCTTCAGCAGATTATAAATCAATTGGAATACCTATCCCGAAAGGGCGAACTGGAACTTCGGCTCTCAGCCCGGCATCTCGATATTGCCCTCCCGCCGGACCAACTCCACGAGCTTGCCCGAAGCTGGGTTCAGGAGACTGGAACTTGCGACGAAAGCCAGCCAGACGAGGAAAGGCAACAGGAGTTGACCACTCATATTGTTGTGAGTTTCCCAGCTGGTACGAGCCAAGTGGCAGCTCATGCAGCGAGCCGGGAGTGGGCAGCCGACATGTTTGGGTCAGGAGAAGGGGGGGGCGCTACAACTACCTTACCGCCTTTCACACCGACCGCGATCACCCACATCTGCATGTCGTCGTCAATCGTCGCGAACTATTGGGACACGGCTGGCTGAAGATATCTCGGCGCCACCCCCAACTGAACTATGATGCCTTGCGCAGAAAGATGGCCGAAATTTCCCTTCGCCATGGCATTATCCTTGATCCGAGCTCGAGAGCGGAACGTGGTATCACCGAGCGGCCGATTACCTATGCCCAATATCGCCGCCTCGAACGACAGCAGGCTCGCCAAATCCGTTTCCGAGATGCGGATTTGGAACAGTTGTCATTGGAAGAAGATCATTCAGAACTCAGTCAACCCTTCCATCTTGAGGCAACCGCAGGCGGATCGGAGGGTGCGCAACGTCACAACAATCGGCAGAACGGGTCAAAAGGTCATCTCCAGGAACTGGCTGGATTCGGCAGCGAAAACGGCGGCCACGTCGGCATGCCGTGGGAGACTGAGCGCCCTGCTCAACCATCCGTTTCCCAAACCGACAGCATAGGGAGCGGCTCTTCGCGTCTTTCCGATTACAGCGGGCGTAACCCGAACGGCAATTCCGTTATTCCTCGCTCAGCAACTGCTGATGCCACGTGCACGACATACGATCAGCAGCGGCGTTCCAAGCGTCCCCGTGGTAACGACGGAGGGCCGAGCGGAGCAAAACACGCGAGATTGGACGCCATTGAAGTTGAGTCTGAGGCGAATGCCAACGGACGAGATGATTGTAGTGATTCGTTCGCACAGGCCGCCAAAATGTCTCGGTTTTCTTCATTGCAGGACATGAAGCGGGCCAGCACTGCGACCGATCCATTGTCTGCTACAGCTACCGTCCAGAAACGGACTAGCGCCCCTTCAAAGCGTCTGCATGAAGATAATGACGAAGAAGCAGAACGCAAACGCGCAAGAAATGACCGCAGTTACGATGGGCATGGGGGAAATAGTAGATAGAGAAGGACCCAAATGATGGCAAATGAAGAGTTCACCCGAAAATTCGCGTGTCCCGCTCCTGTGGATTCGGGCGACGAAGGCCACGAAGCCATACCGTTTCCTTTACTACCACAATCGATGGCTGCACGGGAAGACAATGGTGGTACCTCGGTCCCAACTGATTTGTCGCGGCTGGCACATGCAGGTGTGCGGCGCGACATCCAAGAAACATTGGCGAACAACCGAAGGCTGGCAACGCCCAAGCCACTGGATGGAGCAATCCCGTGAAAGTTATCCAAAGCCGGCACGGGCCTACCTACAATTTTGTGGAAGAACAACGGTTATTTTCGTACCGCCATGCAATACTTGCTTGAGGTTGAAAAGCAAGTCCTCGATAAGCGTGCTGGGAAAGCCACTGCGTTGCCACATTTAGGAACGAGAGGTATAAAGCGATTGCGTGAAATTGAGCATCCCGGCAACGCAGGCGGACCAGTTACAAAGCGGCAAATCGGCTTGGCCAGGAGAGATTGATACCATCGCGTTATCTTCGCCCGTGGATGTCAACATGACGGCCGCGCATTTCTCGAACAGGCAAGGGTTGTCAGAATCGGGCCTGCATAGTGTTCAGCAATCGGCAGAAACAGAGAGGGAAACCACGCAGGAAAATTCAATGTTGCCGGGTGCTACCCCTGTTTCAATTCCAAATTCGGGCCAATCCTCAGAAAGGTTGGGGAGGGATACTAGCAGCGAGATGGCAAAATATTCAGGAGATGCCATCTCGTCACCGCTTCGAGGTGTGGAGGAGCTCGGCGATTCAGCGGGCAGCCGGTACCTTGGGCACGAAACTCAGGGTTCAGTCAACGTAACAACGTCTCTTTCGAATGCCGATGGAAGTTCTTATGGTGGACACAATGAAATTCGCGATGATGTCAGCAGTGCCTGCCCGGGCGAACAGGGGAGGGGTGCCGTTGTCGGCATAATCCTCGCATTCCCTTGCGACCATTCACCGCATACGCAAAGATCATCACAAACGAGCCGCGATGTCTCGTCCGATCTGAGTGACGCCGCCCTGGCGGAAATCGATGCGATGTTCGAACCACTCTCGAAGAGGCCCCTGGCCGGGAAGCGCGCCGCACCAGATTTGCGCGGGCTGGATCGGGTGGCGCTTTCCAAATGGGCCGTGTGTCCGATAGGGCGGATAGGGTGCCCACTAACTGGGAGGCACCGTTTGGTCAGGGCGGCGGGTATTCACCGCAATCTATGGGGTCCTCAGAAGTGGGGCTCGATCACTTCCCTGATTTCACCGAGGCCGAATTGGCAAAAATCGACGCACTGATCGAATCTCACTCCAATAGCTCTTTATCAGAGCGGAATTTGCGCGGAGCGGCAATAGACAACGTCTTCCGGGAGGACGGCGTTGTCGAACGCGCGGACAATATGCCGATCAATAGTGCAAGGCCTACCGGACTGGATGGCGAGCGTTCAACCAAGACACATAAGTCATCGCAAGCGAGCCTTGAGGACTTCCCCGATTTAACCGATGCCGATCTGGCACATATCGAAGAGTTGGAGCGGATCACACGAACTGCCGTTGAAAAGGGGAAGCGGAAAATCTCGCCCAAGTCAGGTACGCGCTCCGGCTTCGGCAACTCTTCTGCACCCGAGTTTATCCGCCGATCGTTTACAGAGATGGTTCCCAATGGCGACCAACCCATTCCATCTTGTCTCTACGAGGCACAAAAAGTCCGTGACAAGGTGGTAGAGAACACATACGTGGCGGCGGCCGTTGACCCTTCTGGGGCCCGAAATGACGTCGAAAACGTCGCTACCAAGCCAGGTGCCCCTGCTCCTGCTTTGAGGGATGATAATCTTCGTATAACTCTCGCGTTGACGCGCGTTGGCGACGTCGCGTCCGGCGCTGGCGCGGGCCCACGACTGACTACTCACGGGGCAGAACATTTGGCAATAGACGACAATTGGCAACAGAATGACCGTGATCGCAGGAGACTCCCCTATACGAGAGGATTGGATTCGCCTTCACGTGAAGGTTACGGGCGGTAAGGGCTATATCGTTCGCAGCAACACCTAAATTAAAAGCCAATTCCCATCGATCGAAGAATCGCGGTGAAATGATGAATTCGAACAAGACTACGCCCCAACGCTTAGCTGTAAGCATCGTATGTTCGCTGGCAGCCGGTTTTTGCGCAGCAAGCCTCTATGTAACATTTCGCCATGGTCTCAATGGCGAAGCAATGATGACGTTTAGCGTCTTTGCCTTTTGGTACGAGATCCCCCTCTATACGGGTCATGCGACCCCCGTCTACTATTGCGGTTTAGCCATTGTCGTGTCGACGTCTGTTGTCGTGCTGTTAAGCCAACATTTTATATCGCTTCGCAATCGCGAGCATCATGGCACGGCTCGTTGGGCGGGATTTGGCGAAATGCGACACGTCGGTTACCTGCAGCGCTATAGTCGTATCAAAGGGCCGATCTTTGGCAAGACTTGTGGCCCTCTTTGGTCTGGCAGCTATCTGACCAATGGGGAACAGCCTCACAGTCTTGTTGTCGCGCCAACACGTGCCGGCAAAGGCGTTGGTGTCGTTATTCCGACGCTCTTGACCTTCAAGGGTTCGGTGATAGCTCTCGACGTCAAAGGCGAACTTTTTGAGCTGACTTCCAGAGCACGCAAAGCGAGCGGCGATGCCGTTTTCAAGTTCTCACCTCTGGATCCAGAGCGACGGACTCATCGTTACAATCCGGTCCTGGATATTGCAGCTTTACCGCCCGAGCGGCAGTTCACCGAGACGCGCCGCCTGGCCGCAAACCTGATCACGGCCAAAGGCAAGGGAGCGGAGGGCTTCATCGATGGCGCGCGGGATCTTTTCGTCGCGGGCATCCTTTCCTGTATTGAGCGCGGCACACCAACGATTGGTGCAGTCTACGACCTCTTTGCTCAACCGGGGGAGAAGTATAAGCTTTTTGCGCATCTCGCGGAAGAAAGCCGAAATAAGGAAGCTCAGCGTATCTTTGATAACATGGCGGGCAACGACACGAAAATTTTGACCTCCTATACGTCAGTGCTCGGCGACGGTGGACTTAATCTATGGGCTGATCCACTCGTTAAAGCCGCTACAAGTAGGTCAGATTTTTCTGTCTACGATTTGCGACGGAAGAGGACCTGCGTTTATCTTTGTGTCAGTCCCAACGACCTTGAGGTTGTGGCGCCGTTAATGCGCCTTCTTTTTCAGCAGGCAGTGTCAATTTTGCAACGATCACTGCCAGGTAAAGACGAAAGGCACGAAGTTTTATCTCTCCTCGACGAATTTAAGCACCTGGGCAAGCTTGAGGCGATCGAGACGGCGATCACGACCATCGCCGGTTACAAAGGTCGCTTCATGTTTATTATCCAGAGTCTCTCGGCCTTAACGAGCACCTACGATGAGGCAGGCAAACAAAACTTTCTCAGTAATACTGGCGTGCAAGTATTTATGGCCACCGCTGACGACGAAACTCCCACCTATATCTCAAAAGCTATCGGCGAATATACGTTCCAGGCGCGTTCGACCTCTTATAGTCAAGCCCGCATGTTCGATCATAACATCCAGATTTCCGATCAGGGAGCACCGCTTTTGCGCCCCGAACAAGTGCGTCTGCTCGACGATAAGAGCGAAATCGTGCTCATTAAGGGGCAGCCGCCTCTCAAACTGCGAAAGGTGCAATATTATTCCGATCGTGTGCTGAAGCGCCTTTTCGAAAGCCAAATCGGCTCCCTTCCTGAGCCCGCATCCTTGATGATTTCTGAAGATGCCCATCAAGATAGGCAAGACTTCAGTGAACAGGCCGTCGTCACCGCGGGGCAAGGCCGAGGCGAGATGAAGGCAATGCTTAAAGGGCAAACCGCTCAATCAGAAGGCAGTGACACGAATGACAATGAGGGCAGTGTTGCAATTGGAATTGACGTTCGCCAGATCCCGATTGAAATCGATGTTGTGAAGGCAGGCTCGAACGCAGGTGGCATGACGTCAGACCCCGATGTGCCGGCTGAAATGGCTCCAGCTTTGATTGCACAACAGCACCTGCTGGAACAAATCATTGCGCTGCAGCAACGATGTCGACTTGCGTCCTCAAAGCCGATGAAATGACTGGAAGCTGCTTTTTCCCCAGGTAGCTGATTGAGCAGGTATCGCCATGAGACCGTCAAGCAATCCGAATATCGACCTTGGTGGCTCGACCGCATCGCTTCCCGAAGTTCCCGGCGGAGCTACCCTTGATCTGTATCCAATCGAGCCCCGGAGCCATCGGGCTGATGACTCGCTTGAGGACCACACCGATCAAAGCGAGTATCCATCTGCGTCATTTGACCATGATGGCGTAAAGCTTGGTGCCGCGGAGCGTGAAGCATGCGAGTACTGGGATGGCTTCGACCGACCCACGGGAAAAGACCTGGTACTCAGGGCGCGTCTTGACGCAATCGACAGTTCCGCTTGGCTCCCCGATTTGGATAACGAGTCCCCCTCGATCTTCAGATACGAAGAGGTTCCACTGGGTGAGGGGGAACGGCGAGCCTACGAAGAATGGCAAGAGAACGCTGAGCCCATGTGGGAGGACCTCGTTGTTAACGCACGCACGGCGGAACTCGGCCATTCTTTCGGGAATATCGAAGAGTATGAATCCGGCAATAAGGTCGAGGATATTCGCGTTGAGCCTTTGAAACGCAAACGGAGGAACTCAACAGACCAAGATAAAAGTTCCGCATTATCTTTTCGCTATGACGGGATGACTCTCGCGGAACCCGAGCAAGCTCCTCGTTCTCGAATCCGGCACCTGTAAAGGCATCCTCGTCAGTCTTTTTATACGATGTAATGGCCCCATAAGTTTCCGGACACGGTCTCCCACTTAACAAGTGTGCGAGGTAATGTGCCAATTATGACCAGTCATAGTCCTAAGATAGAAGTCCTGTCCGGCCCTGAGCGCCGCCGTCGCTGGTCGACGGCAGGGAAGCTGGCTATCATCCAGGAGACATATGGTACCCCTCCGGTGAAGGCCGCGGACATGATATCGCGTGCCATTTTTAACCGGCTATACACGCGGTAATTTACCTGCAACGATGCTGAACTCTTCGATAGTCAAACCAGTCAGCGTCGGCATTTCCCAGTCGAAAAATCGAGTATCGTGGATGGCCTGATTAATTAGCAGCCGAGTGGCTGACAGCTCTCGAAGGGAGAGGTCTGTCCTCGGAACAACGTCGGCAACTTTGTTGGCAATGGCATCGACTATTGGCCCGATTGTCGTCGACACGATCACAATGTGGCCGTCGGCTTCGAGCTGGAGGAGTGCCTCACGCACAACATTGCTCAGCGCGTGATCATTCATTTACGCTGTCCCAGTTGTTTCTCAAATCGGTTCCTCTGGTATGTGACTTGCTCGCAAACAACGGCCTGCCTACGTGACGCTAGCCGACACGCCGCATCTTCGTGAGTGGATTTTTGATAGCACATTCCTGAGTGTTGGAACCGGGTCCAGTACACTCGCCGACTATGGTCGCCCGGTTAGGCAGCCCGCCCCCTTAAAGACTTCGGTGGTGTCCAGTTCCACGGTAGCAGTTGCTCAAGCCTGCTGATCGGCGTGTCCGCAATGTTGGCGAGGACGTCGGCAAGCCAGGCCTGCGGGTCGATGTCATTGAGCTTGGCGCTCATCATCAGTGTCGCCATGAACGCCGCACGTTCAGCACCACGATCCGATCCGGCAAACAGCCATGACTTCCTGCCGAGTGCAAAGCCTCTGAGCGCTCGTTCGGCAGCATTGTTCGTCAGGCAAATCCGGCCGTCGTCGAGGAATGACGTAAAGCCATCCCATCGCTTGAGCATGTAATCTATCGCCTCGGCGACGGGAGAACCGCGCGACAGTTTTGCCCGCTCAATTTGGAGCCAATCATGCAGCTCTTCGGCGAGTGGCAGGCTGTATTTGCGGCGGCGCTCCAGACGCTGCTCGGCGGCAAGACCGTTGATCTCCCGTTCGATATCGAACAGGGCATCGATCCGTTTGACGGCCTCCAATGCCATTGGCGAGATCGGCGCAGCTTTGCTGCCACGTTTGGCGTTCGCGGCGATGTCGGCCAGCACGAAGAACTTGCGGCGTGAATGTGCCCAGCAAAGTGCTTGGCGCAGAGGCGCGGGATCGCGGTCTACCTTGAACAGCGGATTGTAGCCGCCATAGGCATCCGCCTGCAATATGCCGGTGAAGGACTTCAGATGCCGCTCGGGATGCTCCTGCCGCCGATCCCGAGAGGAATAGTAGAGGGCGGCGGGCGGTGACTGTCCGCCGAAGGGTCTGTCATCCCGGACGTAGGTCCAGATGCGACCGGTATCGGTCTTTCCCTTCGCCAGGATCGGCACGGTCGTGTCGTCGCCATGCAGTCGCTCGGCTGCCAGGACATGGGCCTCGATCAACGAATGGATTGGCTTCAGGGCTGCGGCACAAGCGCCGACTTGATCGGCAAGCGTCGACAGACTGAGATCGACGCCTTCACGTGCATAACGCTCGCTCTGGCGGTTGAGCGGCTGGTGCTGGGCGAACTTCTCGAACAGGATCATCGCCAGAAGGTTTGGGCCAGCAAAGCCGCGGGGTGTGCATGGAAGGGTGCTGGCGGCTGTGTAATCTTCTCGCATTCGCGGCAAGTGAACTTCTCCCGCACGGTCTGATTGACCTTCCACTGACGCGGGATGACCTCCAGCGTCTCTGTGATATCCTCACCGAGCTTCGACAGCTTGGCCGAGCCGCAGCAGGAGCAGTTTGTTGGGGCAGCAATGACGACACGTTCGCGTGGCAGATGCTCGGGAAACGACTTGCGTGAAGGACGCTTGCGCTCGAAGGCCCTGACGGTTGAGGCATTGGCTGCGATCTCTGCTGCCAGTTCATCTTCGCCTGCATCAGCCTCCAACTCCTCGAGCTGCAATTCCATCTGTTCGAGAAGCCGCGCTTTGCGCTCGGAGCGGCTGCCGTAAAGCTCTCGGCGGACCTTCTCGATCTCCAGCTTCAGCCGCGCGATCAGCGCCTCGGAATGTGACACGAGCGCCTTTGCGCTGGCGGCTTCTGCCTTGGCAGTCGCCGCTTCTACCTCGGCAACAACACGCCGCGAACGCTCTTCGGCCAGCAGTGCGAGCGCACTGGCAAGGTCATTTGGAAGCTGGTCAACGGGGTTGCTCATGGGGAGATGGAATCATATTCGCCCCCGCCATTCCAGTGTTTTTGCTCATCCAGCCGATGTTGGTCGCCAGGTCCTTTGCGGCATCCGCCAGTCGATGCCTTCCAGCAGATAACCGAGCTGCCCAGGCGTAATCACGACGGTCCCATCGGCCGCCGACGGCCATATGAAGCGTCCGCGCTCCAAGACCTTGTACCTCACAACAGAATGCAGCCACTGCCAACGCAGATACGCAGTTAGTGCGGGTTACACATCCGTTTCATCCTTTATTCCCACGACAATTGCCGTGCGTCGGCAAGCGCTACAACCGGCATGGTGAACGCCTTTTGCTGCAGACCGAGGACGCCACTGTTTGGTCGGTTCCTCCGCAATGGACTGATCTTGTAAGCTTGGATCCTGAGGTCGTCATGAGCAACGGACGATCGCTCTTGCGGGTGGTCGACTTAATGGAGTTGGCCACTCTGGTGAAGCGCCTTTCGAGCAAATTGGGGCCGCGCTGACGTGCAGAAGTGTAAGGATAAATATGCCGCATTTGTAAAGTGGATTATGCCGCAAGAGGTCGCTTTTATGAGAGGATATGCCTGCAATTACGAGTCATTTCGTCAAATAGACCATACGCATCAGCTTGACGAGGTAGTAAAATGCGTCATAATTAGCATTACTCTAACGCCGCTTCGTGTCCTCGGAGCCATTGATGTCTGCGAAGTACGACAGCAAGCGCACAAAGACGGATGTCCTCATCGAAGAGGGCACGTTCAATCCCACCCCCGAGAAGGTGCGCGATCCAAAATTTCGGGGCAGCGAGTTCTTCGATCCGCACGACGCCGTGCAGGTCAAATACGAGATGCTGCGTCGCGTCTCCATCGACAAGGTTTCGGTGACGGAGGCCTCCGACGAGTACGGTGTTTCCAGGCCAACCTACTACCAGGCCAAGGTGAACTTCGACATGGCCGGGATTGCGGGATTGGTGCCGACAAAGCCGGGCCCCCGCCGTCCCCACAAGATCGACGACAAAGTCCTGGCATTTCTGCAGGCGCAGCTTGGCCCAGGAGAACCCGTTCGCGCCCGGGAACTGGCCAAGCTGCTCCGCCAGGAACTCGATATCGAGCTTCATCCCAGATCGATCGAGCGGGTTCTAAAAAAAAGCAGCAGGTAAACACTGCCGCGGCGGTGGCATGCCTGATCCAACCGTCGACCATCGCGTCCCAGTACGAGGTATTGCGCCAGGCTGCTTTCGGCGCAGCGCTGCCGCTTATGGCCGAGGCTGTGTGAAAACCCGGTTTTGATGTAGAATCATCTTCGTCGATCGGAGGTGGCAATGTCAGGCTATATCGAAGGCATCAGTCGTGATCAGGTTACGCTTTTTCCAGATCGCCTTGAGGATTGGATCGACGAGGATCACCCCGTTCGCGTGATCGACGCATTCGTCGACGCTATGGACCTTGCCGGCGCGGGCTTCTGCCGCATGTCACCTGCGCAGACCGGACGCCCCTCTTACCACCCTTCGATGTTGCTGAAGCTTTTCATCTACGGCTACCTGAACCGCGTCCCGTCAAGCCGACGGCTTGAACGTGAAGCCGGGCGCAATGTTGAAGCGATGTGGCTGACCGGGAGGCTAGTTCCGGATCACAAAACCATAGCCGATTTCCGGAAAGACAACGGTCCGGCAATCCGTAAGGCCTGCGCCAGATTTGTTGAACTATGCCGCCAGGTCGGCGTGTTGAGCGGTAGCAATGTTGCGATCGATGGGAGCAAGTTCAAAGCCGTTAACAACAGAGATCGCAACTTCACCTCCGGCAAGATCGAATTGCGGATCAGCCACCTCGAAGCGAGCGCGTCGCGATATTTGGAGGAAATGGGCAGAGCTGACACCCTGGAGCAATCCGAGGC
The DNA here is from genome assembly GCF_003240565.2 of Rhizobium tumorigenes. Lineage (NCBI taxonomy): Bacteria > Pseudomonadati > Pseudomonadota > Alphaproteobacteria > Hyphomicrobiales > Rhizobiaceae > Arminella > Arminella tumorigenes. The sequence continues at coordinate 344,251 of NZ_CP117257.1, read as the reverse complement.
AACGCTGCGCAAGGTCACACGGCTGAAAGAGAAGCTCGCTCGTGTTCATCAGGAAGTCCGTCGGTTGGAAGGAATAGCAGAAACGCTGAAGGATTTACCAGACGGCCAGATTTCCCTGACCGATCCAGACGCTCGATCCATGGCGACATATGGCAAAGGCACGGGTCTGGTGGGCTACAACGTGCAGACGGCGGTCGATGTCGAGACGCATCTAATCGTCACGCACGAGGTCACCAATATCGGCAATGATCGATCGCAACTGGCCCCCATGGCCAAGGCGGCAATGGAAACGCTAAAGATCGATAAGCTCGATGCCATCGCCGACCGTGGTTATTTCAATGGAGCTGAACTGCTTAGCTGCCATGAGGCCGGGATCACTGCAACAGTGCCGAGGCCAGAGACGTCGAACAACCGCAAGAAGGGCATGTTCGTCAAGGCTGACTTCGCTTACAACGGCAGCGCCGATACGTATGTCTGCCCTGCCGGGAAGGCACTGGCATACAGGTATACAACGGAGGAAAAGGGTCTGATGCTTCGGCGTTACTGGCGCACCGATTGTCCGTCATGCCCTCTCAAGGCACAATGCACAACAGGCAAGGAACGGCGGATCACGCGCTGGGAACATGAGCATCTGATCGATGCTATGTATTCCCGGATGGAAGAGAATCCGAACCTCATGCGCACCCGACGGTGCACGGTCGAGCATCCGTTCGGAACCATCAAAGCATGGATGGGATCAACCCATTTCCAGATGCGCAGGCTGAACAACGTCCGAACGGAGATGGCGCTACACGTGCTGGCCTACAATATCAAACGGATGATCAACATGATCGGTGCAAGAGCGCTTTTAAGAGCAATAACCGCCTGAGGCGGTACTGAGCGCCATTTTGGGCCGCAAAAGCTGCCACACTAACCTTCAGGCGTGTCTCCAACCCATTCCAGCACCCAATAAACACAAAATCCAGCCAACTCCCACCAGACCAAGCTCGATTAGAAAATCCCATGGGTTGCGCTGGTGTTTTCACACAGCCTCGGCCCGTAGCGGTCTGATGCTCTTTCTGCGTCGGGGCATGTGGGGATGGGCTCAGGCGCTGACAGCAACAGCAAGCACCCCGCGAGAGCAGCTTTACCCATCGTCAATTGCTTGGCCGCTGCACGGCGGGCACAGCGCCGTTGTTCACGTCCTTGCGACAATCGCCATGAGCATCAACGATCGGAGATCACCATGAATGTACACCTCAAAGTCCAGCCTCATCACCTCGAACGCGGCGCCTACCTGTACATCCGCCAGTCTTCAATGCGGCAAGTCGTTGAGAACGTCGAGAGCGCCAGGCGGCAATATGCGCTTCGGGGACGCGCTGTCGCCCTCGGCTGGCGCGACGAGCAGGTTATCGTCATCGACAACGATCAAGGAGAGTCCGGTGCATCGGCGGCGTGGCGCGAAGGGTTTCAGCGGCTGGTCAGCGATGTCGGCATGGGGCATGCCGGGATCGTCATGGGCCTGGAAGTCTCCCGTCTGGCGCGCAACAATGCCGACTGGCAACGTCTGTTGGAGATCTGCGCCCTTGCCGACACCCTGATCCTCGACGAGGACGGCGTCTATGATCCGGCAAGTTTCAACGACCGGCTCCTGCTCGGCCTGAAGGGAACAATGAGTGAGGCCGAGCTGCATGTGATCAAAGCCCGGCTACGCGCGGCATTCTCAATAAGGTGCGGCGCGGCGAGTTTCGTTGCCTCCTGCCGACCGGGCTGGTCTATGACCATTTCGGCAATGTGACTCTTGATCCAGACACGCAAGTCAGAGAAACGATCATTCATTTCTTTGAGATGTTCTCTCGCCTCGGGTCCGCCTCCCAGACCGTCAAAGTCTTTCGCAATGAGGGACTATTGTTTCCATCGCGCCTACACAACGGCGGCACGCTGTTTCGGCCGCTGACCGCATCGACGGCGATGCGTGTCCTGAACAATCCGCGCTACGCTGGCGCCTATACCTATGGCCGACGACAGTTTCGACGCACCATCGACGGCAAAAAGACTCTGCGTGCGCGCGACATTGATGACTGGCCGGCCTGCATTCCCGATGCTCATCCCGGCTATATCAGCTGGGAGCGACATCAGGAGAATCTGAAGATCCTCAAGGCGAATGGCCGTGGATTTGAAGCGGCACGAGCTTCAATCCCAAGGGAGGGACCGGCGCTGCTGCAAGGCCGAGCCGTGTGTGGGCAGTGCGGCAGCCATCTTAGGGTTCGCTATGCGGCGCGGCGTGGCCGGCAGGAAGCCTGGTACATTTGTAATCGTGCCCGTATTTATCGTGGGGAGCCTATGTGTCAGTCGATCGCCGGGCCTCCCGTCGATGAAGCCATCGGTATGCTGATTGCCGAGCAGATGACGCCGGCGGCCGTCGAACTCGCTCTCGAAGTCCGCAAGGAGATCCAAGCCCGCCATGAAGAAGCAGACCGGCTGCGCTGTCGCGCAATCGAACGCGCCCAAACGGAAGCCGAGCTCGCTCAGCGCCGCTTCATGCTTGTCGATCCTAGTAACCGCCTCGTCGCCGACACGCTCGAAGGTGAATGGAACGAGAAGCTTCGCACGCTGGCCAGTGCCCGCGAAGAACGCGAACGTGGTCGAGAGCACGATCAATTCATCCTTGATAAAGCTGTCCACGAACGGTTAGTCGCGATGACGGCCGACTTCAACCAGCTCTGGAAAGATCCGGATACCCCATGCCGCGAACGCAAGCGATTGCTGGCCCACATCATTGAGGATGTTACTCTCCTAAAGTTGCCAGCGGAAGGAACCACCAAGCTTCACGTTCGCTTCAAGGGCGGCAAAATCCAGACGCTTACCACCATGAACCCAAAATCCTCTCCTCAGCAGATCAAGACAAAGCTCAGTATCATTGAGCTGGTCGATAGGCTTCTCGACGATTACATTTATCCCGAGATCGCCGAGATTCTAAACGAGCAGGGACATCGCCCAGGTGGAACCGCACGTCGCGGCTGCCAGGACGCCCGCTTTACACCCCTCAAAGTCGCCTATCTCATCCACGAATATAAGCTGCGATCACGATATGATCGACTGCGACAGCGGGGAATGCTGACAAGGCAGGAAGCGGCAGCGCATCTCAATATCAGCGAGCAAACAGTCGCCAGATGGGCCAAATTTGGCCTCATCACCAGACATGCCTATAACGGGCACTATAGCCTGTACGAAATCGCCGATGGAGACCTGCCGCAAAAGCAATGCAGCCGATGGAATCCACTCGAAGATCGCGCTGCTGCGTATCAACAAATGCAAACAGAGCCAAGAACATCAACTGGCGAGGAAAGAGGTGTAGTATGAACGCCGATCGTTCGTGAACAGGCAGGCTCCCTGGCCATCATGCCAGATGACCTTGATCAAGCCACCGCCACGACCGCGGAAGACGAACAGATGCCCGCACATCGGATCGCGCTTCAGCGTCTCTTGCACCATCAGCGACAGACCGGGAAAGCCTTTGCGCATGTCCGTATGGCCGGTCGCTAACCAGACCTTCACACCAGCAGGAACCGGGATCATCGCCGACCCAGCACACAATCGAGAATGCGGCCAAGCGCCTCCGTGTCTATGTCGCTGTCCACACGGACACGGCGACCGCGGCCCAGCTCAATCATCACATCGCTACGCTTCCGGCGGGGTTGCGGTGGGGCCGGCGTTTCCGTGGCGGTGGGCTGGATTGCCGGCGCGGCCTCCGACACGATCACGGGCATCAACGTGCTCGCCGTCTCGGGCCTCGGTTCCTCCATTTGGCAAAGCTCTTTGCGCCACCGAAAGAGCTGGCTCACGTGGATGCCGGCCGCACGGGCAATCTCGGACAGAACCGCACCGGGCTCAAGGCAGGCTGCAACGAGCCGCTCTTTGTCCTCGCGAGACCAGCGCCGCCGGCGCTCCACGGACGTGATGACTTCAATTGGATGCTTGGTCATAGGACTACTCCTAGCATTACAGTTGCAGTTTTAGTTTCAAATGAGCGCGTCGTGCGGCAGCTTGATGCGCTCGTCTCCAACATGACCATGCGATGATGTGGGCGGGCTTTATACGCCGCTGGGCAAGCTTATTCGCAATGCGTCGGACCTCTTGGATGGACCAGCGGATCAGATCGTGATGGTCGGCATCCTCAGTCTTTTTTGGGGTGCCGCATTATTGGCGCGATATCGGATCACAGCCATCATTGCGAAGGCGAGCATGACGAGCGACACATGGCGATGCCAGCCATGCCACGAGCGGGTCTCGTTATGATCGAGGCCGAGTTCGTTCTTGGCTGTCTCGAAGCTATCTTCGATTGCCCAACGGTGACCTTCGACGGATACGAGCGTCTGAATGCCTGTTCCGGCCGGGCACCAAGTCGTGAAGAATGCGAGGTCGCCATCGCTGATATTGCGCCGGATCAACAAGCCGCGCGTCCAAAGCCCGGTTTGCGTATCACTGTATTCGTCGGCATCGAGATCGACCAGTTCGCAGTAGGCCCAGTCATGAAGCCGCGCGCCTTTTGTGCCATCGCCAGCGGAAAGGCGATGCCATGCAGCCGGATCGAGATCACGGGCAATCTCAAGAGCGGTTCCTGCGACGAAAGGCTTACCAGACCAAGCGCCAAAATGATGGTCGGATTTAACCCCAAGAACGTAACCTTTGCAGGCTCGGCGCAGCGCTCCTTCGACGTCTCCGACGCCATACACCGCATCTGCTGCCACCCATGAAAACGGCACTTTGGCTGTCAGCGCCCGCCGAATCATATCGACAGCGAGGGCAGGCTTGGTAGCGAAGGCTACAGCTTCAGGAACATGAGCGGCGGCAACCCTTGCCGGATCGCTGGTCCAACTCTTTGGCAAGTACAAGGCTCGATCGATAAAGGCATGACCACGATCGGAAACATAGGCGGTGAACACACCGATTTGGCAGTTCGTTACCTTGCCCGCTGACCCTGTATATTGACGTGAAACACCGCAAGATGTCTTGCCCTGCTTGAGGAAGCCGGTCTCATCAATGACCAGGACCGCATCATCTGTGGCAAGGTGCTCCACAACATACTCGCGCACAATGTCGCGAAGTCCGTCTGCGTCCCAGCGTCCACGACCCAAGATGGCTTGCTGTCGCCACGGACCAGGATCGCCAGCCGCCTCAGCGCGCATCCAACCTGTCTTACGGCGCTCATCACCTAACAAGCCGTCCAGGAAAAGGTTCGCAGATGCTGCAACGCGCTCCTGCGTAAACAATCCGCGCATACGCGCCTTAACTTCACGCAGCGACGATGCCCAAAGTTCCAACGTTGTCTCGATCGATGCACCCATCATCCATGACCTCCGAATCATGGAGGCCTATAGATTCAGAACTTGTAAAAATACGCAACTGTAATGCTAGGCAGTGTCCCCATAAACGGGGTTCATCTTATTGACGGTGTATGATTCAATCTCCTTGAAAGGAGATTGCCATGCGCCGTCATGAATTGAGCGACGAAGAATGGGCTATCATTGCACCTCTTTTGCCGAACAATAGCCGTGGAATTGAACGTGTCGATGACCGCCGGGTGATCAACGGCATCCTGTGGCGTTTCAGGACTGGTTCGTCTTGGCGAGATGTGCCGGAGCGTTATGGCCCGCGCACGACGCTTTACAATCGGTTCTCCCGATGGCGCAAGGCGGGCGTCTGGGATCGTCTTCTGGACGCCGTTTCAAAACGTTACGATGGAGACATCGTGATGATCGACAGTTCTTGTGTTCGCGTTCACCAGCATGGTGCCAACGCTAAAAAGGGGGATCTGCCGATCCTTGCATGGGACGTTCGCGCGGCGGCCTGACGACAAAGATCCACGCTCTTGTCGATGCAGATGGCAGACCGGTTCGGCTTGAACTCACCGCCGGCCAAGCCGCCGATGCACCGATGGCTGAAAAGCTGTTGAGCGACCTGCGGCCCGGCGCGACGATCCTCGCCGACAAGGCATATGACACCGACGCAATTCGTAACTTTGCCAAGCAACGCAAGTGCTGGGCGAATATCCCTGCAAAGGCCAATCGAAAGCAGACATTCAGCTTCAACCGCTGGGTCTACCGTCAGCGCAATCTCGTGGAACGGTTCTTCAACCGTATCAAGCAGATGCGAGGCCTCGCGACGCGATACGACCGGCGCGCTGATAATTACATGGCCGCCCTCAAGCTTGTCGCGACGAGGATATGGATCGCCTCAACTAATGAGTCCGTGGCCTAGCATTACAGTTGCAATTTTGATTTCAGGTGAGCGCGTTGGGCGGCAGCTTGATGCGCTCGTCTCCAACATGACCATGCGATGATGTGGGCGGGCTTTATACGCCGCTGGGCAAGCTTATTCGCAATGCGTCGGACCTCTTGGATGGACCAGCGGATCAGATCGTGATGGTCGGCATCCTCGGTCTTTTTTGGGGTGCCGCATTATTGGCGCGATATCGGATCACAGCCATCATTGCGAAGGCGAGCATGACGAGCGACACATGGCGATGCCAGCCATGCCACGAGCGGGTCTCGTTATGATCGAGGCCGAGTTCGTTCTTGGCTGTCTCGAAGCTATCTTCGATTGCCCAACGGTGACCTTCGACGGATACGAGCGTCTGAATGCCTGTTCCGGCCGGGCACCAAGTCGTGAAGAATGCGAGGTCGCCATCGCTGATATTGCGCCGGATCAACAAGCCGCGCGTCCAAAGCCCGGTTTGCGTATCACTGTATTCGTCGGCATCGAGATCGGCCAGTTCGCAGTAGGCCCAGTCATGAAGCCGCGCGCCTTTTGTGCCATCGCCAGCGGAAAGGCGATGCCATGCAGCCGGATCGAGATCACGGGCAATCTCAAGAGCGGTTCCTGCGACGAAAGGCTTACCAGACCAAGCGCCAAAATGATGGTCGGATTTAACCCCAAGAACGTAACCTTTGCAGGCTCGGCGCAGCGCTCCTTCGACGTCTCCGACGCCATACACCGCATCTGCTGCCACCCATGAAAACGGCACTTTGGCTGTCAGCGCCCGCCGAATCATATCGACAGCGAGGGCAGGCTTGGTAGCGAAGGCTACAGCTTCAGGAACATGAGCGGCGGCAACCCTTGCCGGATCGCTGGTCCAACTCTTTGGCAAGTACAAGGCTCGATCGATAAAGGCATGACCACGATCGGAAACATAGGCGGTGAACACACCGATTTGGCAGTTCGTTACCTTGCCCGCTGACCCTGTATATTGACGTGAAACACCGCAAGATGTCTTGCCCTGCTTGAGGAAGCCGGTCTCATCAATGACCAGGACCGCATCATCTGTGGCAAGGTGCTCCACAACATACTCGCGCACAATGTCGCGAAGTCCGTCTGCGTCCCAGCGTCCACGACCCAAGATGGCTTGCTGTCGCCACGGACCAGGATCGCCAGCCGCCTCAGCGCGCATCCAACCTGTCTTACGGCGCTCATCACCTAACAAGCCGTCCAGGAAAAGGTTTGCAGATGCTGCAACGCGCTCCTGCGTAAACAATCCGCGCATACGCGCCTTAACTTCACGCAGCGACGATGCCCAAAGTTCCAACGTTGTCTCGATCGATGCACCCATCATCCATGACCTCCGAATCATGGAGGCCTATAGATTCAGAACTTGTAAAAATACGCAACTGTAATGCTAGTGTTTGCACTAGGACTTCCGATGTTCGCATCAACCTCGCAAGACGGCCCTCACCGTGTGCTTACGACATATGAGCCGGATGCTACAGTGAGCATTGTTGCTCGCCGCTATGGGATTCAGCCGAACCAGGTGTTCACCTAGCGTAAGCTGGCCAGCCAAGGGGCTCTAACGGCAACTGCTGCGCAAGAAGATGTCGTCCCGGCCTCCGAATATCGTTCCCTTCAGAACCAGGTCAAAGAGTTGCAGCGACTGCTTGGAAAAAAGCCGATGGAAGGCGAGATTCTCAAAGACGCGCTTGAGATCGCCACCGGCCCAAAAAAACATATGTTGCTCTCGCTATCGCTGCCGAAGGGAAATTCCCGATGACGGCGGTGTGCGAGACTTTGGGTGTTGCCCGATCCAATATTACAGAACGCGTCAAGCTGGTTCCTTCAAAAGCGCGTGGACGGCCTCCGCTCGCTGATCATGACCTTGTGGAGGAGATCAAAGCGATCATCTCCGAGATGCCGACCTATGGATATTGCGTCGGGTTCATGCTGCAAATTCCGAGGCATGTCGCCCCTTGTTCCGAAATGATGCCGCCCCCCCAATTCCGAGAATTAGTCGCCCCCTGAATGGGGTGTTTGTCGGGATGTCCTGCTGGTGAGAAGTTCGTCCTTTCAGGTGTGCTGGAGCTCTCGTCACGATCGCAAGCTTGCCGCTCGACTGCGGTTTGCCAAGTTGCGCCATCATGCCGTGCCAGAGGATGTCGACTACCGCAGTGAGCGTGGACTTGATCGGGCGCTATTCATGAAGCTCATCGCTGGAGACTGGATCGACGCGCACGACAATCTCGCCATCTGCGGTCATTCGGGCGTTGGCAAAAGTTGGTTGGCCTGCGCCCTGGGCTACAAAGCATGCCGGGACGATCAGTCGGTTCTCTATCAGCGCGTTCCGCGGCTGTTTGCCAATCTCGCTCTGGCGCACGGCGATGGTCGCTACGCTAGACTGCAACGCACTCTTGGCTGGAAACTGCCTGATCCATGCCAATAGTGCTGGGGTCGGTCCTACCATTAACAGGATGCGGAAAAAGGCCCTTGCTGTGAACGGACTGCCATGATTCCATGCCTGAGTGATTGGTCGGCAGGAGCAGGACATGCGCGGTAATGATATCCAGACGGCGGGTTTGTTTTCTTATGTGAGCTGCGAAGCCCGGGTTCCGACAAGCCATCCGCTGCGGGCGATCCGCGCGATTGTAGACGAGGCGCTGGAAGTTTTGTCGCCGGATTTCGAGGCGATGTATTCAGCGATCGGCCGTCCGTCGATCCCGCCGGAGAAGCTGCTGCGCGCTCTGTTGTTGCAGGCCTTTTACACGATCCGCTCGGAGCGTCAGCTCATGGAGCAGATGGACTACAATCTGCTGTTCCGCTGGTTCGTCGGCTTGTCGATGGACGCGCCGATCTGGGACGTCACCGTGTTCACCAAGAACCGTGAGCGGCTCTTGGCTGGCGATATCGCCGCCAAGTTTCTGGCCGCGTTGCTGAGCCAGCCGCGGGTGAAAGCATTGCTGTCAGACGACCACTTCTCGGTGGACGGCACCTTGATCGAAGCCTGGGCCAGCATGAAGAGCTTCAAGCCCAAGGACGACACAGATGGTGGCGACACCGACGGCAGCGGCTCTGGCGCTGAAGAGAAACAGCCGCCAGAAGCCAAAGGCCGCAACTCTGAGCGCGATTTCCACGGCGAGAAGCGCAGCAACGCAACCCACGCATCGACCACCGACCCGGACGCCAGGCTTTATAAGAAGGCCCGTGGCCAGGCGGCCAGGCTTTGCCACATGGGCCACGTCACCATGGAAATCCGCAATGGTTTGGTTGTTGACGCCACGCTGACCCATGCGACCGGAACCGCCGAGCGCGAGGCGGCACTGGATATGGTGGGCCGCATGGATGGTCGTCATCGCATCACATTGGCTGCAGACAAAGCCTACGATACGGCCGATTTCGTTGCTGCCTTGTGGGACGCAAAGGTGACGCCACACGTCGCCCAAAACACGACGAACCGACGCTCGGCCATCGACGGTCGCACCACCCATCACCCTGGCTACGCTGTCAGTCAGCGCATTCGCAAGCGTATCGAGGAAGTGTTCGCTTGGGCCAAGACCAGCGGCGGAATGCGTAAGACCCGCCATCGTGGAAAGGATCGCGTCGGCTGGATGTTCACACTGACAGCCACCGCTTATAATCTGGTGAGGCTGCCAAAGCTGCTGGCGACAGCCTAATCGCGCCCGGAATCCGCCGAACCAGGCGGATGACGACAAAATGGGCCGACAACGGCCGCTGAAAAAGCCTCATCACGGCCTGTCTTCGAGCCGTCTAGCCAGGATCGGCGGAAAAATCGGCGCTATTTCCGCGACCTGTCAAGCCCATAAGTGTCTCACTCGAAGCCGCGGCACGCGGCTTCACCACCTTCATACATTTATCATGTCTGAGGTCCCCTGATCGTTCAACTGCTATCCATTTATGTGGCCCGAACATCTGGCGTCCACGCAGTCGCGTCAAACCAGTTTTGACGCTGCTTCGCCCCAGGCAACGGGTTCCTCGATCTGCCCCAGAGGATTCAAAGCCTCGGAAATCAGGCGCGCCTCCTTTGCGAGAAGGTCGATTACGGTCTTCTGGCGCGAGCCGGAGAGTCTCCCAAGGGGGGCTGCGACGCTAAGTGATGCGAGTGCAATCCCCGCCATATCAAAGATCGGGACAGCAATCGCAGAAATGCCATCATTGATATTGAAGTCGATAGTCGCCGCTCGTATTTCCCTGATCTCATTAATCATCGTTCTCAAATCAAGTTCATCGATCGGATATTCGGCGGTAATCCGTGGCATGTTGAAACGGATGATCTGCTCGCGCTCCTCGTCAGGCTGAAATGCGAGAATGGCCAACGCGCCTTGCCCAACACCCAGTGGGACGCGCCCTCCGACGCCGCCGTAAAACGTCCTGATAGGATGGCTTCCCCAGAAGCAATCCGTGCATATGGCGTCAAATTTCGAGCGCTCGATCAAAATGACGGCTTCTTTCAGTATGCCGAATACACGCAGTAGCGATGGTCTGGCGGCTCCTGATATGCTGTTCATCTGCCTTGATTTGGCAGCCATACAGAAGAATTCGTATGAGAGCCGGTAGTTTTTGTCTGATTGCACGACAAGGCCCTCGCTAATCAAAGTCTTCAACAAACGATGTACCGTTGGCAAACTGGTATCTATGCCACGGGCGATATCCTTGAGGCGCGCACCACCGGCGCCCGATCCGGAAATGGCTTTCAATAGGAGGACCGCCTTTCCTAAGCTTGATTGAGATGGCTCGTGATTTTCCATAAGTTGACGCTAATCCCTTACTGCGCGATAATTTATTCCATATGGTGAAAGAAAATTGCAGATTTGGGTCGATATATCAACATCCCTCATTGTTAGAAGTCATTAATTAGCAGTGAATTCTGCTCGGCTCTTATGAACTGGGCTGTTGATCAATATGACAAGCAAAAAAAGGGGAATTCCATGTCTGGGAACAAAGGAAAAATGGAAGCGGGTATAAGTCGCCGTGACTTCAATCTTCTAGGATTGGGATCGGCTGCCGCGTTGGTAGCAATGCGCGCGGGTCCGAGCTGGGCGGCCGGCGAAAAGATAACTTTCTACGGTTATGGTGGCCAGAGTAAAAAGAACATGCATGAAGTGGTTTTCACACCCTTCACTCAGACCACCGGCATTGAGGTTGTCGAAGGCACATTTGGCGACGAAACCGAAATCATCACCCGTCTGAAGTCGGGCGGCGCTGGTGATCTTAGCGTTTTTTCCAATGCCGGTTTCGACATGTACAAGCGCTACGTCGATCTAGGAGCCAATTCTGAGCTCAATGAGGACAAGATCCCAAACCTGAAGCTCGTTTCTCCGGTTTTGATCGAACAGATGCGTAAGCTGACGCCGAATGGCAAGCTTTCGGCAATTCCCTATCTCTACGGGACGACCGGGATTGCCTACAATACGAAGCATGTTTCGCGCGAAGAGGCGAAAATTCTCGGCTACAAGTTGCTGTGGGACAAGCGCTTCTCCGGCAAAACCGCGTTGAGCAACTACGCACTCGACCGTATCTGGTCGGCGGCCCTTTACACGGGCCAGGATCCGAACAAATTCAGCGACACCAATGCAATCTTTGCCGCGCTTCGGGAGCAGCGTCCACTGGTCAAGAAATACTGGGAGTCCGGCTCGGAAGTTATGGACCTTCTTGCAAAGGAAGAGGTTGTCGTCGCCGAGATTTGGTCGACCCGTGCCGTGGCGCTGAAAAAAGACAATTACCCGATCGAGTACCTGGAGCCTGAGCAGTGCCAGGCCTGGGTCCAGAACTTGTTCGTCCTGAAAGGCGCGCCGATGGAGCCTTGCGAAAAGCTCCTTGATCTCATGCTCAAGCCGGAGATCAACTTCGAATATTGCATGCGCACAAATAACGGCTCCGCGCTTGATCCGAGAAAGACGAACTTCCCGGATCAGTTGAAGAACCAGCCGGGCTTTGATCCCAGCGGAACGTTTGAGGGTTTCAATATCCCCGACGGAGCTTACTGGGCAGAACAGATCGACAAGCTTGAACCGCAGTGGCAGCGTGTCGCCAGGGGTGCATGAGTCTTTCGCACAGATGGCCGCGTCAGAGGCGGCCAAATGCGAACCTCTTCCCACACCCTATCACAGGAACACGACCCTATCATGCTTGAATTTCGATCTACCACGCTCCGCTACGGCCCAGTCGTTGCGGTGAAGGACATCAATCTCGTCGTTGAAACCGGCGCCTTCGTTGCGTTGCTTGGACCCTCTGGCTGTGGCAAGACGACCTTGCTTCGCTCGGTCGCTGGCCTTGCAGGCAACACGACCGGCGAGATTTTGATCAACGGTCGGCCGGTAACGGACGTTCCGGTCCATAAGCGAAATGTCGGCCTAGTGTTTCAGAACTATGCCTTGTTCCCGCACAAAACCGTTTTCGACAACATTGCTTTCGGCCTGAAATATCGCGGCTTTCCAAAAGCGGACATCAAGCAACAGGTTATGGATGCCTTGGAAATGGTTCGGCTTCCGCACACGGCAAATCGGTATCCTTCACAACTGTCCGGCGGCCAGCAACAGCGCATCGCCATTGCGCGCGCGATCGTCACCAAACCGGACGTCCTGCTTCTGGATGAACCGCTCTCGGCACTGGACGCCAATCTGCGTGCTGATATGCGCAGCGAGATTCGCGCTCTCCAGCAGGCAACCGGCATCACCACGTTATTCGTTACTCACGATCAGGAAGAGGCTCTGGCAATGGCCGATCTTGTGGTCGTGATGAAGGACGGATGCATCGTTCAGACAGGTACGCCCGAGGAAATTTACCGCACGCCGAGGTCCCGTTTTGTTGCTGAGTTCATTGGTCACGCGAACCTTTTAAAAGCCAAGGTCGTTGAGAGCGCCGAAAGATCTTTCCTCATCGATATAGGCGGCGTGCAAACCCGTCTATCCGGAAATGTTGGTGCGAAGGTCGGCGATACGATCGAGGCGGTTGTTCGCTCGGCGCATATTAAGGTCAGCGTCGCTCAGCAATCGGCGAACCCTGCGCTTCATCTCGGAAAGGTTATCGAGCGGACGTTCCTTGGGGACAAGACAGCGTATGTCATCGATCTTGAAGGGACACCCGTCGCTGCATCTGCTGGGGACGATCGTCATCCTCTTCACGTCGGGGATCTCGCCGAACTGAATTTCGACCCGGCGCGGATCACCCTTCTCGACGCTGACGGTCAATATCTTCCGATAGAAGGAAGGATCTGAGATGGCAGCGGCTCACTCCCAAAAAAATGACAGGCTGCGGATCCTCCTGCTTTTGACACCGGCGCTGGTCCTGCTTGTTCTGCTGATCGTCGTGCCGACAGCGACCATGATCCGCTACAGCTTCAACACCTATATAGGTGGTGGCCGGGACGCACCAGGCTACAGTCTCGATAACTGGAAAATGTTCTTTTCGGACTCCTATTATTATTTGGGGCTCTGGAAGACGATGCGCGTCGCTCTTGAGACAACAGTGATTGCGGTCTTTATCGCCTACCCGGTGGCCTACACGATCGCCTTCAGCTCCCGCGTCTGGCGCCCGTTCCTGTTGATCTTGATCGTGCTTCCCTTCTGGATCAGCTTCATCATCAGAAACCTTGCCTGGATCAATATTCTGGGAGAGAGAGGCGCCATAAATGCGTTGCTGATGGGACTTGGCCTAACCGATACCCCGCTCAAGCTTCTATACACGGAATTCTCGGTGATACTTGGCATACTGAGTTTTGTGCTGCCCTACGTCATCTTGAACATCTATGTGAGCATTGATGGCATCGACCGAAACTTGCTTCACGCCGCTCGAACGCTGGGCTGCACGTCATGGCAGGCGTTCCTGGAAATAACCCTCCCGCTGTCCTTTCCAGGACTATGCTCTGGCGTCCTCCTGTCGCTTGTCCTGGCTGCCGGCACTTACATCACGCCAGCCCTGTTGGGCGGTCCGGACAATTTCATGTTCGGCAACATCATCGCCGACACCATCAGCCTTGAGCTGAATTGGCCGATGGGCGCGGTTTTGTCGCTCGCATTGACATTCCTTCTCCTTGTCCTCACCGCCATTTACAGCCGCTTCCTTGGCATCGGCTCCATCACGAAAGGATTGACGCGATGAACGCTGACCAACCCGGTGTTGGCTGGCCGCTAAAAATCTTAACGGCACTGGTCTACATGTTCCTCTTCGGACCCGTCGCCGCGGTGATCCTGCTCTCGTTCAACACTGCCGACTTTGCTGCTTTTCCCATGCAAGGGGTTGGGCTCCGCTGGTTCGGCGAGCTGTTTCAGGACGAAAGTGTCATGCGGGCTCTCAAGACGTCGCTCGTGCTCGGCGTGTTGACAGCCGGAATCTGCGGCTTGGTAGGCGTGCTGGCCGCCATTGCGCTTGCCCGATACGAATTTCGAGGCAAGCGCTTCATGAACGTCTTCCTGCTGACACCACTTCTTGTTCCCGAGACCGTTCTCGCCGTGGGGCTTCTATTGTTCATGCAGTTGTTCAAGCAGCCTCGCAGCTTCAGCTTACTGTTGATGGGACATATTATGCTGGCGCTGCCCTATGTCGTTCTAGTCGTTCATGCGCGCCTCATCACGATACAGAGGACCTTCGAGGAGGCGGCTGCGACGCTAGGTGCCAACCGGTTCCAGGTTTTTCGTGAAGTTACCCTGCCGCTGCTCATGCCCGCAGTTGTCGCAGGGCTGCTGTTGTCATTCACACTGTCCTTCGACAACGTCACCGCCTCGATATTTTGGCGGCCTATCGGCACCGAAACGCTCCCCACTGAAATCTACAGCATGCTCCGGGACTCGGTGAGCCCTGAGATCAATGCGCTGGGAACCGTGATGGTCGCGATCACGATTGGGCTGCCGCTGCTGGGTATCGCCTTCTTCCGAATCCGGTCGCAAACGCGGCTTTAGCCACAATTGCGGAAGCCGGTCCGAATTCGCTTGCTTTCGCCTAATTCAACGAAACAGCCGATGCGCATGTTTTGATGGCGTTGGTCCCAATAACTGTCACTTGCAAAGTGAGGACGAAAGATGGCTAATAAAACCGCGAACAGCAATTCTGTCCAATCCTTTTGGCGTCCCTTCGATACGCCATCAGAAACGTTGATGGACCCACCGCGCCGCGTCGCCTTCGGAGACGGCGTCTATGTCACCGACGACAACGGTCGACTGCTGGATGCTGTCGGTGGGCTATGGAACGTTAATCTCGGCTACAGCCAGCCGTCGATCACTCAGGCGATCACGAAGCAGCTCGAACAACTGGCCTATACATCAGTGTTCAAAGGCAACACCACCGGCGTTGCGGAAGAGCTTGCCCAGACTCTCGTCGACGACTGGTTCGGTGCCGACGGAATGACAAGAGTATTTTTCACGTCCGGCGGGTCTGACTCTGTCGAAACCGCTCTACGTCTTGCACGTCAGTATTGGAAAATCCTGGGGCAGAACGACCGCTACAAGTTCATCTCCCTCAAGCGCTCGTATCATGGCACGCATTTCGGCGGCTCCTCCGTTAGCGGCGGCGCTCATCTGCGCCGCAACTACGAGCCATTGATGCCGGGTTGCTTCCACATTCCCGCGCCGATTACCTACCGTAACGCTTTTGACGAAACTTCTCCGGAACGTCTCGCGCAGATTTGCGTGCGTCTGCTCGAGGAGGAAATTATCTTTCAGGGTCCCGAGACAGTGGCGGCGTTTATCGCTGAACCGGTTCAGGGTGCTGGTGGCATCATCGTCCCGCACGACAGCTTCTGGCCGATGGTGCGTGAGGTTTGCGACAAGTATGGCGTGCTTCTAATCGCCGACGAGGTCGTGACCGGTTTCGGTCGTACCGGCTTCGATTCCGGCGTAAGAGGCTGGGGCGTGAAGCCGGATATGATGATTCTCGCAAAGGCGATCACTTCCGGATACTTCCCTTTCGGTGCGACGATGATTGGCGAAAAGGTTGCTCAGGCTTTCGAGAACGCCAAGGGCCCGGTCGCGAATGTTGGCCACGGATACACGAACTCCGGTCATCCTGCCGGATGTGCGGCAGGTCTTGCTACCCTGAAGCTCACACGCGAGCTTGGCGTGGTCGAAAATGCTGGCCGTCTCGGTGAGCGCCTCATGGCGGGACTTCAGCGCATGAAGGACAAGCACGAGCTGGTTGGTGACGTGCGCGGTCGGGGTCTAATGGCAGCGGTCGAACTCGTTTCCGATCGGTCCGCCAAGACGCCGCTCGGGGGCGAGATGATGAAGCGCTTTGTTAAGGCAACGGCAGAGAATGGTGTGTTGGTGCGCCAAGGTGGTAACATGATCATCCTATCGCCGCCGTTGACCATAGAGGCGTCGCAGATCGATGAGATCGTCGATGCGATGGATAAGGGCTTGTCCAGCTTGTAATCGAATGGCAGCGCCTTAACCGCGAGCCGGAACTTGCCAGCTCGCGGTTAAATCGCACAAAACCGTTCAATCTCGCGGGCAATGGGCTCCAGTCGTGCAGAAACCCGATTCACTGAAATGTGCCGCTGGAGCGGTCGGGAGTGCAGATTGCACCGTCGCGATAAGGCCGGAAGCCTTGACGTTCGTGCGTACGGATACCGACGACGTCTTTACTGGTCAGGTCGAGACTGACGTCTCTATCGGAGCCGACCGTCTATACACTATTCGTTTCAACGGAGGCGCGGCAATAGCCGCGCGCGTTTTTAATACACTAGCCTAACTTGTGCTGTGTGCCGGCCAGACGTTCAATATGTTTTGTCCGGAATCAGCGATACATCTTCTTTGTGACAAGCGCAGAAGGTGAACGTTTTTGTGCTAGAGCGTCGGGCGATTAATGTGCAACGCATCCAGTTTGGCGGAAATAATTCCAGCACTCCCGTGGCGTGAATAGGTCGCAGACTTTTCCGACGGCTTTCCAGAGATCGTCGTAAGTCCTGGCTTTCATTTTTCGCAAGAGTGTTTTTAGCTTTGAAAAGGCCATTTCAATCGGATTGTTGTCTGGCGAATATCGCGGAAGGAAGAGTATCCATGCCTTCCTTTCGGCGATGGCAGCCGCCGCTCGGGGGCTTTTGTGGACGTTGAGGTTGTCCCAGATCACCACGTCGCCCGGCTGAAGCGTCGGAGCAAGTTGGGTTCGCACGTAGGTGTCGAACTTGTCTCCATCCATGGCTCCATCGACGACAAAGGGGGCGGTGAGCGCATCGCAGCGCAGACCGGCAATAAAGGTCTGGGTATGCCATTTGCCGAATGGGGCATCCGCCTGCAGGCGCTTGCCCCTCCTGCTCCTGCCACGCAGCGGTGTCATGTTGGTCTTGACCGAGGTCTCGTCGACGAAAACGAGACGTCCGGGGCTCATTTGCATGGCGGGCTGACGACGTTCGCGCCACTCATAGCGTTCCCGGCGCACGTCGGCGCGTTCGCGTTCCGATGCCAGCAGTGTTTTTTTTATACGTGAAGCCCGCCCGGCAGAGCAGCTTTGACAGGTTCGAGGGATCAGCCTTCACACCATGTTTGTCTTCCAGCCACGTCGCCAGATCGGGCATGGTGATATCCGGCTGTGCCTCTACCCTGGCGACAATGGCATCTTGGTAAGGGCCTAATTTGCCGCCACCGCTCGGCCGTCCTCGCCGGGACGGCTCGACCGAGCCTGTTCGATCCGCCCGCTGTTTGAGCCGGACCGCCGTGGCGGGCGAAACTTTGAAAGCAGCTGCCGCCGCTCGACGCGTTTCGCCCTGCGTTATCGCATCAACAATCCGCTGGCGAAGGTCCGAAGAATAGGCGCGAGACATGGCAAGTCCTCCTGCCATGTTGAATCACAAAATCGAAGCCAAGGGAATCTGGAGGGTTATTTGAGGTCGCATGGGACAGCGCGGCGGGTTCGGGCGGCCTCATGTAAGCCGGATTGAACTAAGACGCGGGTTGTTGGACGCTGCTATGGGGAATTGAGAAGCGGCCCTATGTCGGCGGAGCCGGAACCATGCCGTCCCGATTGCTCCGAGGGTGTCGCTGATCCTGAGAATGGACATTCGGGAGCGTTTTGCCGGAGACCTTGCAACCTGTGGGCCAAATGTACCGGGATCTGAAGCGGTTCGATCTTGCGGGGGTCGAGCGATATCGATCGCCGGCACAGCGCTGGACGAGTGGGAATATGCTGTGATGTTTGCGGTTGTCTGACATCATGAAGTATCGCACCAGAAGGATGATGGCCGAGGCGGTGGTACAGGGGCAACGGTGACGCCAGTTCGACGCATGGGACGCTGACAATCGGGGCATTCGAAGGAATGGGCCTGCTGAGATTTTGTCGAATGGGATCGCTCGCCTGTCGGTGATGGTTGGCCGAGGAGGCTTCTGCAGAGAGCGATACGATCGCGCCGATGACAATTGGCGAGGAAGCCAAAGTGGCGCATGCGGTGGAAGCCATCCGGAAGCACATGAAGGAGAAAGCGCCGGATGAACTCGTGGGGATGAAGACGCATGATCTTCTCACGGTCGCGACCGTCTCCACGATAATCCTTCCATCTGAAGGCGACATGGTCGTCATCGACATGGACGATGCGGCTGTTTGCGATGGCAACACGATGGGTGTAGCGGCCAAGATAGGCAAGTACCTGATCTGGACCGCCGAATGGGGGCTTTGAGTAGACCACCCATTCGATGCTGCGAGCGCGGGCAAGATGGCGGGCGAATGTCTTGCTATCGTTGAGATGAGCGAGTTCGTTGAAGAATTGGAGTTCGTTTTTGGCAAAGGCTTCAGCGAGAGCTGTCAGGAAGCGTCGGCGAAACAGACGTGACAGCACGCGCACGGGTAGAAAGAAGCCCGATCGGCAATTGATCCACCTTGTTCTGTCTGGTGAGAGGCCTCCGCCCGGTACGACGCAGTGGACATGGGGATGGTGGGTCATCGCCTGGCCCCAGGTGTGAAGTACGCCGGTGACGCCGATCTCTGCGCCTAGCCACTTGGGGTTAGCTGCGATGGTCTGCAGGGTCTCGGCCGAGATCTGCATCAACAATGCATAGACGACCGCCTTGTTCTGGAAGGCGATGTCAGCGACATCACGTGGTAGCGTGAAGACCACATGGAAATAGGGGACCGGCAAGAGATCGGCGATGCGTGCGTCGACCCAATCCTTGCGAGCGGCTCCCTGACACTTTGGGCAGTGGCGATTACGACATGAGTTATAGGAGATGCGGGTTCTGCCGCACTGATCGCAAGCATCGACATGACCCCCGAGCCTGGGTGTCCGGCAGGCTTCTATTGCTCCCATGACGCGTCGTTCGCTGCGGCCAAGATGACCGGCGTTCTCGCGTCTGTAAGGGCCACCATGCCACCGAAAGATGTCGGCGACTTCGAAGGCGGGACGCAACCTGCTACGCTTCCGGCGGGGTCACCTCCAATCGCAAACGGTCAAGGGGACTGGCGGTCGACCTGATGGTGTCGGTGGACACCTGTGCATAATGCGCAGTGCTGGATAGATAGGCATGGCCAAGCAAGACCTGGATGATCCGGATATCGGTGCCGTTCTCCAGAAGGTGCGTTGCAAAGGAATGCCGCAACGTATGGACGGTGACCCGCTTTGAAAGGCCAGTAGCGGCAACCGCTGAACGACAGGCGGCGTTCAAAACGGTCGGTTCGATCGGCCTGTCGGCATCGCGCCCTGGAAAAAGGAACCCGGTGGGTCGCGATAGACGCCAATAACTGCGTAAAATGCCCAGCAGCTCGTTTGACAGCATGACGTATCGGGCTTTGGCGCCTTTGCCATGACGAACATGGATCACCATCCGGGAACTGTCGATATCCTCGATCTTCAGACCACAGACCTCGCCGACCCTGAGGCCAGCGGCATAAGCTGTGGTCAGCGCTACACGCGCCTTGAGACTGGAGACGGCCTCAAGAAATTGGGCCACCTCGTCCGCCGACAGAACAACGGGGATCTTGCGGGGTTTGCGCGCGTATGGAATCCGCTCAGGGACATCGTCTTGGGCCAAGGTAATGCCATAGAAAAATCGGAGAGCACACACGATCTGATTTAACGATGCCCACGATATCCCCGTCGAGACAAGGTGAACCTGGAACGTGCGAATGTCGTCGAGATTAAGCCGATCAGGTGATCGGGAGAAATAGCGGCTGAACTTCCGGACTGCACTGATGTAGGATCTTTGGGTTGCCGGGGACAAATTGCGGATCGTCATGTCCTCAATCATCCGGCGGCGAAGAGGGCTTATCTCAGCCATCGGGGCCTCCTGTCTGAAGGGTGGGTTGCAACACAACCATCCTCTCAGTCAGGGCGCTCTCGTCAAAGCCCGCCGCAAATCGCCGCGATCAGCGGCTTAGTTCAATCGCCGGATTCACAAAAACCGCCCGACGCTCTAGACGGCAGCGTTGGAGGCGGGCTCGGTGTGGGATTATACCGGCATCTCCGACAACAGACTCGGCCATGAGCGCTTACATGCTCATGCAATAAAAGTTCGATTTATGGCTATTTCCAATTCGCTTCAATCTAAACTCAAGGACCCCACGCTTGCGACAGATAAGGCACTCATTGCTGGCCGGTGGCAAGCAACGGGTGAGAAGGGTGCTAGTTTCGAGGTTACCAATCCGTCGACCGGCGACGTAATCGCCGTTTTGCCCGATATGAGCCGCGTGGACGCCGCTCGTGCCATTGAATCAGCTTTTAAGGCGCAGAAGCTTTGGGCGAAAAAAACAGGGAAAGAGCGAGCAGGCGTCCTGCGAAGGCTGTATGATCTGATAATCGCGAATGCGGATGATCTAGCTGCCATTCTGACCACGGAAATGGGGAAGCCACTCCCCGAGGCTAAAGGCGAAATCCTGTATGGTGCCTCCTATGTGGAATGGTTCGGCGAAGAGGCAAAGCGCATTTACGGTGACACGATTCCCGGTCATCAGCAGGACAAGCGCATCTGCGTACTGAAGCAGCCGATCGGCGTTGTTGCCTCGATTACACCCTGGAACTTCCCTAATGCCATGCTGGCGCGAAAGTTCGCCCCAGCCATCGCGGCTGGCTGCTCTATCGTGTCGAAGCCGGCGTCGGAAACGCCTCTATCAGCTCTTGCCGTCGCAATTCTTTCAGAGCGGGCCGGGCTGCCGACTGGCTTGTTCAACGTCGTGACATCGACAAAATCGGCCGATATTGGTCGAGAATTCACCGAAAACGACAAGGTCAGGAAGCTGACCTTCACCGGCTCAACAGATGTCGGCAAGATCCTAATGCGTCAAGGCGCTGAGCAGATCATGAAGCTCGGGCTGGAGCTTGGCGGCAACGCGCCATTTATTGTCTTCGACGATGCCGATCTCGATGCGGCCGTGGAGGGGGCGATGATCGCCAAATACCGCAACAATGGCCAGACCTGCGTTTGTGCCAATCGGCTCTATGTGCAGGCCGGTGTGTATGAGGCGTTCGCGGAGAAGCTCGCGGCTCGTGTTTCGACAATGAAGGTTGGTGATGGCTTCGAGGAGGGCGTCATGGTTGGACCGCTCATTACTGAAAAGGCTGTAGCCAAAGTCGAGGAGCACATTGCCGATGCACTCGAAAAAGGGGGCGAGATATCAGTTGGCGGGTTGAGAGATGCGCGTGGCGGTCTGTTTTTCCAGCCAACCGTTCTGACAGGCGCAACCTCCGCGATGAAAGTGGCGAAGGAGGAGACCTTCGGTCCCGTGGCGCCACTATTCCGATTTGAGACTGAAGACGACGTTGTCGAAATGGCCAACGATACGCAGTTCGGTCTGGCATCTTATTTTTATGCCAAAGATCTGTCGCGGGTATTCCGCGTCGCGGAGGCTCTGGAATACGGAATGGTGGGGATCAACACAGGGCTGATTTCCACGGAGGTGGCGCCCTTCGGCGGCATCAAACAGTCGGGATAGGGCAGAGAGGGTTCTAAATACGGAATCGATGACTATGTCGAAATCAAATATCTCTGCTTGAGCATTGAACACTGACCTCCCTACACTGCACTCGGAACACGGACATTACGCGTCACTTCTAATAAATTCTAAATAATAGAACGACTGAGATCTAGAATATCGAATAAAAGAATTGCGTTGACACATACCGAAATCTCTGGTGAGTTTCAGGCAACGAAAAGAAAAGTGGGAACTGCCCCTAAGCGCCTGGCTATGAACCAGTCGTTCTAGGGTGAGAGGTGTAGCTGGAGCGCGCTCGGGTCTTACCCTCGAAAAACTTAACAACCTGAAGAGGTTTAGGTCGTGAGCTACGGACGGTTGGCTGTGGTTTCGGCCGGGCTTTTGCATGCACTTTCGTTCAATGGAGAGGGAACTCATGAAAAATGCGAAAATTGGTTTCGGCGCGCTGGTTCTAGCCAGCCTATTTGCTGGCGCTGTAATAGGGCCTTCGCCCGCATTTGCCGCCAAGACAACACTGACATTGGGTGCGGCGGCAAATGATGTCGGCACACTCGATCCGCACTACGCAACGAGTACATCCGACAGAACTCTGGTCGCATGGATTTACGGCGCACTCGTCCGGTTTGCTCCGGGATCAACCGATCCGGCAACGCTCGAACCCGATTTGGCAGAGAGCTGGCAATCTAGCGACGACAAGCTCGTATGGACATTCAAGTTGCGTTCCGGTGTCAAATGGCAGGCTGGCTATGGCGAAGTCACCGCGGATGACGTCGTGTTTAGCCTCGACAAGGCTCGCGATCCGAAGCGGTCCGCATTTTCTGCCGATTTCGCGGCTTTCGACAAGGTCGAAGCGGTCGATCCTCACACCGTCCGCATCACACTTGCGCGGCGCGTGCCGAACTTGCTGGGCCTTGTAACGAACTATGCCGGCGGCTTCATCATCTCAAAGAAGGCTCTCGAAGAGCGAGAGGACGGTTTTGCTCGCGCTCCGGTCGGGTTTGGCCCATTCGAGGTCAAGTCAATCGTCTCAGGGCAGAACGTCAACTTCGCCGCAAACAAGGACTATTTCCGCGGTGCCCCCAAGCTGAGCGCACTGAATTACCGCTTCATCAATAACAATGCGTCGCGTGACCTAGCTTTCGTCGCTGGTGAGATCGAGGCTGCCGCAGGTCTCGCCAACAAGAACTGGCTGCAGCGGACCGAACCTCTACCCGGCGCAGTTATCGACGTGTTCTATCCGGCTGAAGTTAGTTTGCTCCATATCAACATAACGATGCCGCCCTTCGATGATATCCGTGTTCGACAGGCGCTCGCCTATGCGGTCAACCCGGAAGCAGTCGCGGAATTCAAGGGTGCGCGTTTCACGATTCGCCCAACGTCCGTGGTCCCATCGAACAATCTGGGTTACCTGAAGGACGCTGGCGTCTTCCCGAACGACCCAGAAAAAGCAAAAGCGCTTCTCAAGGAAGCCGGCTTTGCGAACGGATTGACGTTCACGATGCTTTCAAGCCAGTTACCGGAATACGAAACGACTGCTCAGGTTCTGCAGGGGCAGGCCGAAGATAGCGATATTCATATCCAGTTACAGCCCGTCGAGCATGCGAGCTGGCATCAGATGATCCGCAAGGACCTGAGCCCGGTCGTTCTCTACGGAGCGGCACGCTTCCCCATCGCGGACATCTTCCTCACCCAATTCTACGACTCTGCCTCGATTGTCGGGCAGCCGGGTGGCATCACCAACTTCAGCCATTGCAATGTCGCGGACAAGCAGATCAGAGAAGCGAGAACGGAGATCGATCCAGCCAAGCAAATTGCCCTGTGGCAAGAGGCTCAAAGACTGATCCTAAAAAACGTATGTGCGATCCCAATCACTGAAACAAGCCAGGTTTGGGTCCACACTCAGAAGCTCAACTGGGGCTTTGACCTCAAAGGCTCGATGTCTCTCGGCCCGATGGTGACTGAAGCAACCCATTTCGAAGACTAGAGCGCTGTAAGCGTTCTAACATTCAAAGGCTCAAGGGCCTTGGGGCCGGACAGCTAGCCGCTGTCCGGCCTCTCTATGTGTAAGAGGCACGATTTTGTCAGCGTGTCGCAGTGGCGGACCGATCAGTCGGGTCGCGTTACGTTACGGCAGGCATTCGCGCAATTGACCGACCTGATCTTCGACCCAAGCTTCATTCATCATGTCGAGCGGTGCATTGAAGGAGAAGGCCATATTGATCTCGTACATGCCTGAAGCCATCCGCGGCAGGCCTACGCCGCCTTCTCCGAAAAAGAAAAAGCCCTGATTTACTGCGTATCCGCGATGCTTGGCTTCAATAACCTGATTGCGAATAATGTCACGATCCACGGGACGGATCGAAGGATGTGCCTGATATCGCTCGGCATTTGCGTCGAGGATCTGCTCAACGACATTTTCCGAAAGCAGCGACATCAAGGCTAGGCTGCCGGCTCCCACGCCCATTGGAACTCGGGCACCAAGGCCCATGGCAAACTGATGTCGTGAGGAGCGGCTGATCATCTCAGCACAGATCGCGTCGATACCAGACTGAACGATGAGATAGACATTAAACCCGGTCCTGCGAGCAAATTCTGTCATCCCGGGACGATATCTCTGGACAAGAGGCTCCAGTCTTTCCTGCCGGCGCGCAAGCATCGGGACCGCAGTGCCCAGTCGATAGTGGCCGTAACGCTCGGTTGGTTCAGCAAAACCCTTCGACACCATAGCTGCCAATGTGCGATGTGCTGCGGGTTTTGCAGTGCCTATGCGGCTCGCGATCTCGGCAAGGCTGTAACCCTCTGGCCCCACCTCTCCGAGCAGAAGCAGTATGTCGAGAGCGCGTTCGGCATTCGAAGATGACGCAGAAAATTTCATCGATCAAAAGATTCCAGTTAAGAGAACGATTTTCGCTCGATCGTGACAACTATCAGAATTTGCGCGGGCGAGTTCTAATACTTCGTCCAAACGCACAATTCTGTCAAACGCTAGAATGGTTCAGATCCCTGTTTGCCCGAAATTGCGGTTGACGAAACAGCACATAAGATGTGGATCGAGGAATCGCAGTGCCTGTACCGGGATCGTGCGCGTTCAATTTATATCCAAATACGCAAAATGCCCATCTCATTCGCGGCAGGCATCACGCGAGTCGCGTCGCGATGCAGTCGCCACGATATGGGATGGGCTTGGAATTCACGGCCCGAAGGCGTGGGAGGTGTACTTACATGGCCGCCGGAGCGCCCACGTCATGCTCAGAGAAGCGGGTGAACCGCAATGGGGTAGGATCAACGATCGGATCGTCGTTGGCGATCAGATCTGCTGCGAGCCGGCCTGCACCCGGTCCAACACCAAATCCATGCCCGCTAAAACCCGACGCGACGTATAGACCGGGCAATTGCGGAACCGGACCGATCGTTGCGACCGCATCCGGCGTCGAGTCGATCCAGCTTCCCCAAGCGTGGGAAACGCCGATCCCTGACAGCTCTGGGAAGCTTTCCATCAACGCCTTCATGGCCAGCTCAACGGTCTTCGCGTCCGGTGCTGGATTGAGCACCCGCATTTTCTCGAAAGGCGAAACGCTATTTAGAGTCCACCGTGCCAAGGCCTCCGGCCCGATTATCGCGAAACGGCTGATCCCAAGTGATAGGCTCGTCGACCATCGTGCCTTGAACATGGGCATGAATTGCTGGGCATACCGGAAGGCCTGAGGCGTCAATTCGACCTTTGCTCGTCCGCGGATAGAGACGGTATATCCGCCCTCAGCGCGCGGTCTGAATGTGAACGATGGTGTTGAAAAACCACCCTCGATGACCTTCGCTCCGGGCATGGTCGCGAAAGCAGTGGCCCTCACACCGACCTGCGGGAAGCTGATCCCATGCCAGCGGAAGAACATTGATGTCCAGGCACCGGCGGCGCACAAGACCCTTGATGTGCGGATGCTGCCCTTTTCGGTTACGACGCTGTGTATCTGGCCTGCCTGGGTTTCGATGCCTCTGGCGGCGCAATTCTGGTGGATCGTTGCTCCATGCCCCTGGGCCGCCTTCGCGATGGCCGAGCACGCCATTGTCGGTTCGGCAAATCCGTCGGTCGGAGAATGAACGCCGCCGATCCATTGCGTAGTGGAGCCGGTAGCCGCAGCCTTGATTCCAGCACTTGATACCATGCCGCTTGGAACCCCATAGCCGCCCGCCATCTTCACCCATTTTTCCCAGGCGGTGAGCTCCTTCTCGCTGCTTGTGACATACATCAGTCCCTTGCGGACGAAGCTTAGGTCCGGACCGATTTCGTCTGACAATTCCTGCCATGCCGCGAGCGACCACTTTGCCAAGGGTAGTTCGCGCTCGTCGCGGTTCTGCTGCCGTACCCAACCCCAGTTTCTGCTGGATTGTTCGGCCGCAACAACGCCCTTTTCGACGACGGCGACGCTGTGTCCCTTCCTGGCAATATAATATGCCGCCGAAATGCCGGCGATGCCGCCGCCGATCACGACGACATCGGCTTGCTCCGGCAGCCTGTCATTGCTGTCCACCCGTACGAGTTTGAATGGGATATCGCGTGATAGATCGACCATTAGATCAACCCTTCGCGCGCGCGTGGTCGGCGATACGTGCAGCCAGCGTCTTGAGATGTTGTCCGACCTCGGGCAGATTTTCGCTGCGCAAAGATGTTGCTTCGTTCATGTAGAGACTGCGGTTCATCTCGATCTGCAGGCTATGAATGTTTTCGGCTGGGTTGCCGTGCTTGCGGACAGCTTCTGCTCCGATGAAATGCGCGTTATGCGTCACCCGATACCCGAAGCCCCGTAAGACTTCGGTTGCGAGTTCAAGAAGATCCTTGCCGCTGGTCTGGCCGTTGCGATCTCCCAGATCGAAGTCCGATCGGTGCTGGCCTGCGTCCGGAGCGCTCGGCGAGGGCAAGGCAGGCATCGAATGGCAGCTCAGATGATAAGCGCCACCGTGCTCGGCTTTAAACTTCTTCAGAAGGCGGGTCACCTCGTTGTGGTAGGGCCAGTAGTAGTTGTCGATACGGTTTGCGACCTCGGTGACCGAGAGAGGCGCATCGTAGACAGGCTTTGTTCCAGCGCAGACCGTGGGGATGAGACCAATTCCCGTCTTCGTCTTAGGGCCTGGCTGAAGAGCCACAGGCCATTTGCCGGTCAGCTGACTCGGGTCGATATCGAGTTCATTCCTGTTGAGATCGATGTAGATGTTTGGGAATTCCGCGAAGAGCCAGGTGGCGCCGCTGTCGACGACATCCAGGTAGCATTCTTCGACGTACATCGAGATCGAACGTTGCAGATCCTTCAGGAGAGCAATCGTGCGAAAATCGTGAGGATACTTTCCGCCGCTTCTCGGCGTCTCGAACAGGACAGGTGCGGCAGCCGCAGTTGGGTCGATACGCGTGTAGACCCCAGATTTGACATTCATAAGCATTTCAAAAGTCTCCGGTGTGGCGTGAGCCGATATTCGTTCAGGGCGAAACGCGATGCGAATTTTTGCCCTGTCCCGCGCTTGCTCTGCCTCAGTTTTCAGATGGCTTCGGACTTTAGGCGACCTCAACTACTGCTGGGCTTGAGATCTGGCCGACTCGGTCCGCAAGGGCGGAAAGCAATGGGGCGAAACCATCTATCGTCAGCGTTGAGATCGCGGCGAGAATGGTGTTCTGCCCGTCTTCGGTGAGGCTTGCCGCACCGATCAAGCGGAACTTCTCCATGACCTGTTCGGCGTTCATCGGATTCGCGACATCGCCGAGCGGAAAGAATACCGTGTGGCTCTCCGGCCCGATGCCCTGGTCAATGATGACCCGGGACGGTGTGCCTTTTGGAAAGCTGTCATCGAAATCCGTGTGTGCGACCATGTCGATGCGAGAGGACAGTTCGAGAATTTCCGGGTCCCGCAGGCTCGCAGGGTCCATTGGCTGAAGAGCCTGACGTCCCCGTAACGCCGCCAGGGCGCAGCTGAAATAATAGCTGTATTGCGCGCCCTCGAGGGAACGTGGCTCGCGTTCGTTTGAGAGCTCGGTTCCGCGCTGGAAGGTCTCAATCCGAAGACTCTTGATCGGTGCTTCTGGCCGGCGCATTTTGAGGATCGCGTCGACAGCACCATGCATGTAACGGCAGCAGGCGTACGGCTTCAGATAGCAGTCACCAATCCACCAATGTCCGCCGAGTTCGCCCGTCAAAACAGAACGGGTATAGAGCGTCTCGTTGTCGAGCAGATCGAGAGGCCCTGTTGCCCCAGCCTGGGCACGGAACGCTGCGGTCAATCCAGCGACGACCGCTGGCGGAATGAGTTCCTTGACGGTGCTCCCCTGATAGCGCGAAGTACCCTTCTTGTATCCGATCGGACCTTCCGCGCCTGCGATGCCGATTGCGTTCGCCATCTGGAAAGGCGAGAGCTTCAAAAGCCTACCTGCGGCTGCAGCGACGCCAAAGTTAACCCAGCGGCCGCTCGCATAGCTGTCGATGGTCTCCGTTGGGCGGGCGGTCGCAACACGCAGGGCTACATCGTAACCGATCGCGATCGCTTCAAAGATGTCTTCGTCGGACGACCCGATTGCCTGACCGACCGCGATGGCTGCCGGGATGATGCCTGCACCTGGATGGCCAGCGGCGCCCCGATGGCCGTCGTCAATGTCGAGGGCGCTCGCGGCCGCCGCATTCGCCATTGCCGCGCCACCGATCGAAAGAGAGTGATCAGTCATCCAAACCGTAGACCGGCCTTTTCCGTAGCTCGCAATGGCAGCACGGCGCGCAGCGACTGCAAGGTCCGAGTGCAGGCCTGCGGCCGTCGCGGCAAGAAGATCCGTGATCAGGATTGAGCAAATATCTTTGGTCGCTTGCGGGAGGCTACCGGCAGAATGGGTGGCGGCAAAGGTGGCAAGTCGTTCGATTGCATGCATAATATTGAGGACACCGTTTGTTTTAAAGCACTGACCATAAGAGGTGTTCGAGCCATTTTCCGGAGGCTTCTTAGTCTGTGCGAGGTGAGGAACACTCGAGCACCGCGGATCCTTTATTTGTATACCTTCGACAGGCACAATCTGGTGCGCTAGCGAGCCCCATGACGCGTTCGAGCAGGAACACAAGGAATGCTGAGGTTAATAAAGAGAATTGACGGTGCAGCGACTTGAGGTTGGTCTGCTCGATCCTGGAACTGACTGTCGAATACTCTCCAAAGGCACTCTGTGAACTGCCCACGGAGCTTGATCATCTCGCAACGAATCATCGCCGGAAGCTGTGTCGAACAGTTCGTCCCCTGGGACAGAGATTAGTTTTCTTTCTTGAAAGTGAAGCTATCATTGAAAAATATAATTACAATATGATTTAGAAAATAAAAAGCGTATCATATTGTGATAATTTGGCGAGTTTAGGGCTGGGGAGATGATTTGTGAGTGAGAAAAGCGTCGAGGGCGCACAGGTTATCGGCAAGTCGATCGCATTGCTGAAGTTCATTTCAGCGGCAGGGTCAGACGGCGCCAAGGTGAAAGACATCGCGGCCGCCTTGAACATGAGCGTGCCGACGATCTACCGCCTCGCGAGAGCATTCGAGAAAAACGGATGGCTCGAGCGGCTCGATCATAAGATGAGTCTCAGACTCGGCATTGAACTCTTTGCGCTCGGCGTCAAAGCTGCAGACGCCGCAGGCATTCGGTCTATTGCCCGACCTGCGCTGGTTCGCATCAGCGAGGAGGTGGGTGCTACCGTCTTCCTGATGTGCCGCAACGATCATCATGTCATCGTGGTTGATCGCGTGTGGGCCGGCCAGAATTTCCCCACACTTACAGATAACGTCGGGAGCATGGTGCCCATGGGGGTGGGCGCGGCCTCTATCGCAATCATGTCCATACTGGAGCAAAGCAACGTTGAAGCGCTCACATGCGCGAACGAACCTTCCTACGAGCGTTACGACCTCACGCGAGCCTTGATCGCGGCCACAGTGTCTGAGGCAAAAGAGCGTGGTTACGCCGAGACTCAGTCAACTCTGATTGCCGGTCTCTCCGCTCTTTCCATTCCTGTAAGAAACTTCAACGGCCTTTCCACAACAGCATTGAGTGTGAACCTGCCAACCGACCTCCTGACCGCCTCGCGCAGGGCCCACATCATCGAATTGTTGAAAGCCGAGGTGGACAGCATCGAGAAGATCGTTCGAAGTTGAGACTCAGGTCCCGCACCGCGCTCCCCTCATGTTATTGATTAGAGACAACTCCTCAACCATAAATTCTAAATATCGTAATTATTATGATCAAAAAATATTAAATAAGAGAATTTGTTGACAGCGAATTGAATCTCGTTAATTCTGGTCTTGCTCGCAGTAGCTATAGCTAGATGCGTATCAGAACTCGCATAGGCCAATTGCCTAAAGCGTGTCAGGGGAGCAGGTCTAAATGTTATTATATCTAGCAAAGCGAATTTGCTTTGCCGTTATCACGTTGATTAGCGTTTTGACGCTCGTCTTTCTCATGGTCCGAGTGCTGCCCGGCGATCCGGTCCAGATGATCCTCGGCGATCAGGCCAGTCCCGAGAGCATCGACGCGATGCGCACGCGACTTGGGCTCGATCAACCGGTACTCGTTCAGTACGGCCATTTCCTGCTCAATGCGCTCAAGGGTGACCTTGGCACATCGATGGTCTCAGGACGCCCCGTGACTGAAGAGGTTATGTCGGTCTTGCCGTATACACTGGAGCTGACATTTGCTGGATTGCTGCTTGGCGTCGTCTTCGGTGTTCCCGCAGGCGTATGGGCAGCCGTATATCGCAACAGAGCCGTGGATTACATTCTCCGCTTTGTTTCGCTGCTTGGCCTGTCACTTCCTGGGTTCGTATCGGCCATCGTTCTGCTGATCGCATTTTCAATTAAACTTCGGTGGTTCCCTGTCATCAGTGCAGGGACGGGAGAAGGAATCGGCGACCGTCTCTGGCAGATGGTGCTGCCTGCCGTCTCTCTTGCTTTGATCATGATGGCCTACGTCACCCGCGTTACGCGCTCGGCGATGCTGGAAGTATTGAGTCAGGACTTCGTGAGAACTGCCCGAGCCAAGGGGGTGCACCACAGCGCCGTCATATGGCGCCATGGTCTCGGTAACTGCCTTGTTCCGATCACAACAATTGTCGGCCTTTATCTCGGCATTCTGATCGGTAACTCGGTTCTGACCGAAATCGTCTTCTCCCGGCCAGGTCTTGGAAAACTCATCCTGACGGCTTTGAGCCAGCGCGACTATACGCTGCTGCAGGGGATGATCGTTGTCTATACCTTCATCGTGGTTGTCGTGAACCTCGCGACCGACCTTGCGTATGGCTTCCTCGATCCTAGGGTTCAATACAAATGACAAGCTCCGAAGTAACGCTAAAGCGCTCCGAGAGCCGGCTTGAAAAGAGCCAGGCCGTCATTCGCCGGATCAATTTCTCCACGTGGGCAGGTTTGCTCATCATCGTACTCCTCGTTGTAGGTGCGATATTCGCTCCCCAGCTGTCTCCTTATCCGCCAGCCAAACAGAACATCGTGGACCAGCTCGCTTCGCCGAGTACTGCCCACATCTTTGGTACTGACCAATTCGGCCGAGACATCTGGACCCGCATGCTCTATGGAGCGCGCTACTCACTGATCATCGGCTTCTTGGCCGTTGTGGTTGCCATGGCCATTGGTACGTTCATCGGAATGATTGCAGGTTTCAGGGGCGGCCGTCTCGACATCGTCTTGATGCAGATCATGGACGTCGTTTTAGCTTTCCCTTCGCTCATTTTGGGCATCGCACTCGTTGCCCTGATGGGAGCGACGACGACCAATATCGTTGCCGCGATTGCTTTTACCTCTATCCCGGCCTTTGCCCGGGTCACCCGCGCTGCCGTGATTACCCAACGCGACCGAGAATATGTGCAAGCCTGCCGCGCGATGGGCTTTTCTTCAAACCGAACCCTCTATCGGCATATCTTGCCAGCCATTCTTCCCGAAATCATGGTTATGGCGTCACTCTGGATGGCAAGCGCGGTTAGAACGGAAGCCTCCTTGGCCTTTGTCGGTCTTGGAATAGCTCCGCCGGCTCCGACATGGGGTGGAATGGTTCGCGACGGCTTTGAAAACATTCTCAGCTCGCCGCACCTTGCTCTGTTTCCTAGCCTTGGCATCCTTCTCCTCGTCCTGGCTTTTAACCTCATGGGCGATGGTCTTCGCGATATTATCGATCCTCGTTTGAAGGATGCTTCCTGATGTCCGAGCACGCTGTACTTTCAGTCAAAAATCTCAAGATCTCATTCGGCAGCAAGCCGATCGTCCACGATCTCAGCTTCGTTATTGCCGCAGGCTCAACCTTGGCGGTCGTCGGTGAATCCGGATCGGGAAAGAGCGTCACCTCACTGGCGATTATGGGCCTTCTCCCCGAAGGATCCGCCAAGGGGAGCGGGTCGATCCGCCTTAATGGCAAAGAATTGCTCGACCTGCCTGAAGCAGAGATGCGCCAGATCAGGGGTGGCAAGATCAGCATGATCTTCCAGGAGCCGATGACGTCACTCAATCCCGTTCAGCGCGTCGGAGATCAGATCGCCGAAGCCATCCGGATTCACCGAGGATTGAAGGGCCGGGCTCTTCGCGACGCGGTTCTCGAAATGCTTAAGAAAGTCGGTATCCCCGACCCGGAACGGCGGATCGACAACTACCCGCACATGTTCTCGGGCGGCATGCGTCAGCGCGTTGTGATAGCCATGGCTCTCGCTTGCAACCCCGCACTGATCATAGCCGACGAGCCGACCACCGCACTTGACGTTACCGTTCAGGCGCAGATCCTTCGACTTCTCAAAGATCTACAGCAGGACACGAAGACAGCCGTCTTGTTCATCACGCATGATATGGGTGTTGTCGCCGAGGTCGCCGATCATGTCCTGGTAATGCGAAGCGGTCAGCAGATCGAAGCAGGTTCGGTCAACAAAATCTTCAGCGAGCCGGAAAGCGATTATACCCGGATCCTGATCGAAGCAGCACCCTCGATTGCCGGTAAAATCGATATCGAAAATGCGGCAGCGTCAGAACTCGACGTCCTTCCGCTCAACTGCAAAGGTGACAAGCCCCTTCTTGAGGTGCGTGATCTCTCGGTTAGATTTGTTCATACCGGCGGGTTGTTCGGCCGCAGACTGGGCCATGTCCATGCTGTGGAAGGTGTCTCATTCGCGATCGGTAAGGGGGAGACGCTCGGCCTTGTCGGGGAGTCGGGCTCCGGTAAGTCAACGATTGGCAAGGCCATCATCGATCTCGTATCGCGGCATGGCGGCACGATCACGGTCGATGGTAATTTGATTGACTACTCCGATCATAAAAGTCTGGCGCGGATGCGCCGTGATGTTCAGATGATCTTCCAGGATCCATTTGGGTCGCTCGATAGTCGCCAGACTATCGGCTCAGCGATCATCGAGCCAATGAAAGTACACGGGATTGCATCCGGCAAAGCACTGACCGAGAAAATGGAGTGGCTGCTCGACAAGGTCGGGATCCCCACCAACCGCGCCAATAGCCTGCCCCATGAATTCTCCGGCGGCCAACGCCAGCGCATCTGCATCGCGCGTGCTTTGGCAATGGCGCCGAAGCTCATTATAGCCGACGAAGCCGTTTCTGCTCTGGACGTTGCAGTAAAGGCCCAGATTATCGAACTGATGATGAGCCTACAAAAGGAATTCGATATTTCGTATCTGTTCATCAGCCACGACATGGCGGCCGTCGAGAAAATCTGTGATCGGGTTGCCGTTATGTACTTTGGTGAACTGGTTGAGATCGGCAGCAGGGATGACGTAATCGGGCGCCCTGGTCATGACTATACCCAGCGCTTGCTTTCCGCCATTCCGATTACCCATCCGGGTCAACGGCTGGTTCGACCGGCGGCAAGGCGACAGGCGCCACCACCAATCAGCCCGATGAAGCCCATCGGTTTCGTGCCGGAACCAGCGCTCTGGAATATTAAGAGCGCCGGCCATTTCATTCGCCGCCCCGCGCCATCGCTCAGCTCTAGGTGATGCCAGTCATGCACGCTATTCAGGAACTTGCGAATTTCGCGGCTACCCATCCGGCTGGTAGCCTTCCACACTCCGCACGGCAAGCTTGCGCGGTACTCATCACAGACCTTCTCGCGGCGAGTGCGGCGGGATTCAACTCCGACTTGGCTATCGCGGCCAGAAAGGCCGCCTATGCCGCCTATGGTCAAGGTCCGGTCGATGTCTGGTTGACCGATCGGAGCCTCTCTATCGTCGGTGCGGCTATGGCGAATTCCGCAGCCGCGAGTGCTCTCGATCTCGATGACGGTCACCGTGGCGCAGCCGGGCATCCTGGTGCTGGAATTATTCCGGCTGTTCTGGCCGTCGCACAACAAATAGGCGCGAGCGACGAGGAGATCTTTGAGGCAATTGCGGTTGGCTATGACATCGCATTGCGCGTTGCCACTGCTCGCCCGACGGAAACGATCGACACCTATATCAGCGGTCGCTGGGTAAACTTCGGTGTTGCGGCAGGCGCAGGGCGTCTCCTGAAACTGACCACTTTTCAGATGGCCAATGCAATCGGGATCGCCGGCGCCGAAGGCCCGATAGGTATCAACGAAGCGGTCTCTAAGGCCGACGGCAACACCGTCAAGGAATGCATTCCGCCAGCTGTCGTGACAGGGCTGACGGCGGCCTTCCGCGCTCAGGCTGGAGCGACCGGTCCGCTTGACCTCCTGGACGATGGGAAGCGCTACACGCGCGCGGTTCTTACCGGCGATCTCGGCATTCATTGGTGGCTCGAAGATTGTTATCTGAAGCCGTATGCGTGCTGCCGCTACATGCACGCGGCTATCGACGCCATACTTGAACTACGCCGACCAGGTGTTCCGATCGTTAGCCTTCGCATCGAGACATTTGCCGAGGGGCTTAAACTGTCGAACGAGCGTAACCCTGCAACGCTGGAAGGTGCACAATACAGCTATCACTTCAGCTGTGCGCTTGCAGCCATCTACGGTAGTCGAGCCTTGCAGCCAGTCGATCCTAGTCACCTCAAGGATCCACTCGTTCTCGAACTCTCGGCGCGTACCGTCTTGCTGGCCCACATGGATTTCGCCGCGAGCTTTCCAAAGGGAACGCCTTGCCGGGTGATCATGGATCAGGGTGAGGGCGAAGAAGTCCTGACGGTTCTTTATCCACTCGGGGATGTGGCCAATCCAATGTCTTACGAGCAAGTAAAAGAGAAATTTCAACTGCTCGGTGCGCAGGTGCTGAAAGAAGAGCGCCGCGCCCGGATTCTGGCAGCACTCGATAACTTGCCTGTCAGCGGCTTCAAGCCATTGTTCGACACCCTTGCGGAACCTTCCACTCCACTTGACCCGGAGGGTATGAGGGAACTCGAGTGAATGTCGAAGCTAAACTACTAGCCAACACCTTGCTAGCGCTACCTCTTGCGTACCTGTTGTTTGCGTCCAGCCGAGCATTGCAGCAAACACTGGACTGAACGTCGGTGCGCCGGTGACCGAGGCGACGTGTTTTGAGGATTAATGAGACAGGAGCGGCTTGCGACGGGGGTCGCTGCAACCATTCTGGTAACCGGCGCAAGGGCCTGCGCGAGCGATGGTTCTGTCCGAGCACGGATAGGTCTGGTGCCACCCCGCGCGTGCCGCGCCCATTCTATGAAACTTTGGAGGAAAAGATGAAGGCTTGGCTGAACAGGACACATCATAGCAAGTTGGAAGCTGTCGAGATCGCAACGCCTGGGGCG
The DNA here is from genome assembly GCF_003240565.2 of Rhizobium tumorigenes. Classification (NCBI taxonomy): domain Bacteria; kingdom Pseudomonadati; phylum Pseudomonadota; class Alphaproteobacteria; order Hyphomicrobiales; family Rhizobiaceae; genus Arminella; species Arminella tumorigenes. The sequence continues at coordinate 308,425 of NZ_CP117257.1, read as the reverse complement.
ACTGGAACGCAGGTTATCGTTAATGTAACATACTGCGCAGTCTGCCACTCGGATCTGCATACCTGGCAGGGCGTGACTGACTTCGGAAGCCGTGGTGTGTTGCAACGGCCCCAGCCGGAAAATCCGATCGCCATGGGCCACGAGATTGTCGGCAAGGTATCAGCCCTTGGTCCGGACGCTGAGGGCGTAAAGATGGGCGACCAGGTCATTGTCTACCCGTGGCTCGGCTGCGGGAAATGCGACGATTGCCTTAACGATCGCGACAATGTTTGCGCTGTCGGAAGTCGCAGCCTTGGCTTCATGCAACACGGCGGTTTCGCCGATGTGATCGTGCCACATTCGCGATACCTTGCTGCGACCGGCACTATCGATCCGGTTTTGGCGGCAACATACGCTTGCTCTGGCGTTACAGTTCGGTCCGCCATCCGCAAGATCATGCCAGTCGCGCCGGAACAGCTGGTAGTTGTCATCGGGGTAGGCGGTCTCGGTCTTCAGGCCGTCGCCATCCTGAGAGCGCTGACAGAAAACAAGATCTTGGTCATTGATAAATCAGATGCCAAACGCAATCTCGCTTTGGGCGAAGGCGCAGACCACTTCTTGGCTCTCGCGGGCGATGACACCGCGGCAAAGGTGATCGAGGTCAAAGGCGGCAAGGTTAGCGCCGTACTGGATTTCGTCAATAATCGGGAAACCTCCGGGCTGGCCTTCAGTATTTTACGAAAGGGCGGGCGAACTATCCAGGTCGGGCTTTATGGCGGTGAACTAGTCGTTCCTCTCTACACCTTGGCAGTGACCGGGCTTTCGATCATCGGCAGCATCACCGGGACAACAGAGGACCTCAAGGATGTGAACTGACTTGCGGAGGAAGGGGTCCTGAAGCCGATGGAGATGTCCGAAGTCAATGAAGCGATGTTACGCCTTGAGCAGGGTCGGGTCGATGGTCGGATCGTTCTGATCAACTGACGCACAAGCCTACAACACCACCGACGGGCCGCAACATTCTGTCTCTTGGTTTATTTTCGGCCTGGCCTTTCAATCGGACAGAAGTCAGGTCGGTAGGCAAGAAGTCCACGTTTCCAAGTCGAGCGGCATGATCTTCGAATTGGAGACGGCCCGTCAACAACAACCAACGAAAGGGTACTGCAATGGCACCTCGCCCGAGCATTTATATCGACAACATCTGGCAGCCAACGACAGGCGGGCGAACCTTCTGGGCTGTGAATCCGTCCACCGAGGAAGCATTCGCTGAGTTTCACATCGCATCCGCAGACGACGTTGATAGCGCTGTTAAGGCCGCGAAAAAGGCTCTGCCGGCTTGGAGCACCTCCGAAACGAGCGTTCGTGTCGATGCCCTGAACCGGCTTCTGGATGCCTATGTAGCCCGGACCGAAGATCTGGCGAGTGCGCTCGCAGCGGAAATGGGTGCTCCGATCGACTTCGCTCGTACAAGCCAGGTCGGCGCTGGAGCAAACCATTTGCGCGCGTTCATCAAAGCCCTGCAGGAATTCCATTTTGCCGAGCCGGCTCTCGTCGGGATCGAAAACCAAGAAATCCTGCGTGAAGCGGTTGGCGTCGCAGCACTTATCACTCCATGGAACTGGCCGCTCAACCAGATTACCCTGAAAGTTGGCGCGGCTTTGGCTGCAGGTTGCACCGTGGTACTAAAGCCTTCGGAAGTATCGCCAGTGTCCGGTCAGATCTTCGCCGAAATCGTCGAGGCTGCCAATTTGCCAAAGGGTGTTTTCAACCTTGTGCAAGGCACTGGCGCTGTGACGGGAGCTGCCATGGTCTCACATCCGGACGTCGACGTTATCTCCTTTACCGGTTCGACACGTGCCGGCATTGCGATTTCGCAAGCTGCCGCACCAAGCATCAAGCGCGTTTCACTCGAACTGGGCGGAAAGTCGCCTAGTATCGTTTTCGCTGATGCGGACGTCGAAAAGGCTGTGCGTTGGACCGCGAACTTCTGCTTTAACAACACCGGGCAATCGTGCAATGCATCGACCCGCATGCTGGTCGAGCGCAGCGTCTATGATCGTGCGGTTAATATTGCCACGGAAGTGGCAGAAGGAATTGTCGTAGAACGAGCCGATCTCCCTGGCACCCACATCGGGCCGCTTTCATCGAAGGTGCAGTACGACAAGGTCCTGAGTTGCATCGATCAGGCTGTCGGTGAAGGCGTAAACCTTGTCACCGGAGGGCGCGGCCGGCCCGAGCATCATCAGCACGGATACTTTGTCAGCCCGACCGTGTTCGCGGGCGTTTCGCCCGAACATTCTCTGTTCCGCGATGAAGTGTTCGGACCTGTTCTCGCGATCACACCGTTCGATAGCGAAGAGGAGGCGATAGAGCTAGCAAACGACACCGTGTATGGCCTTTCGGCATACATTCACACGGAAGACGCCGCGAAGGGCAAGCGTGTGGCCAGGAATGTCCGAGCCGGCATGGTACAGCTCAACGGTTCCGCGCGCGCGCCTGGCACACCCTTCGGCGGCTACAAGCAGTCCGGCAATGGGCGCGAAGGCGGGCGTTGGGGCATGGAGGAATTCCTCGAAACGAAACTCGTCGCGGGCTGAGTCTAAGGGCTTACTCGATTCCTTTCGCGAACAAGGTCGCAGCGCAATCCACTTCACGCGGATCGGAAGGCACGCTAGTGGATGGAAACTAACGCTTGGTGCCCGCGTTTAAAGGCGGCGATTATTTTGTCGGGATCGGCGGTCCAAGTGAAGGGTTTGGCTTTTTGTTGTGCTCAACGAGGAACCGGTTGATGGCGGCCTGAAGATCGACGACGGAATGGAAAACGCCGCGATTCAGACGCCGCTTCGACAGCCTGGCGAAGAAACCCTCCACCGCGTTGAGCCATGAGCTTAAGGTCAAAGTGAAGTGGAAGGTGAAACGCTCGTGACGGTCGAGCCAGGCTCTCGCCTTAGGATGCTTGTGGGCAGCATAGTTGTCGAGAATGACGTGGACAGCCTTGTCGTCCGGCACCTGGGCGTTAATGGCGTTGAGGAAGCGAATAAACTCCTGATGACGCTGCATGTTGGCATGTTGCGGCCGGTGACCGTACCGTCGAGAACGTTGAGGGCGGCAAACAGCGTGGTTGTGCCGTGCCGCTTATAGTCGTGGGTCATGGTGCCGAGCCGGCCCTTCTTCATCGGCAGGCCCGGCTGGGTGCGGTCGAGCGCCTGGATTTGGCTTTTCTCATCGACCGACAACACGACGGCGTGGGCTGGCGGGTCAACATAGAGGCCGATCACTCCCATGGGATCTTACTGAAATCCCTGTCCCGATTTAGCGAAATCCGCAACGTCGATCTGAATGCGCTTCACCCTGCATCAGACGGCAAAAGCGGCAGGCAAGCGCAGGCGTCGTTGGGATTGTTTCCAAATTTCATATGTAACAACGAAGGCCTTGTTTGTAATCAGAAAGTATTACTGGATGGTGTATTTTACTAAATCAATTTAACCTGGAGTGTTACCATGATTCCAAAAGTGGATTGCCGACTGGGTGGTGAACTTGGGCTTTCAAAGTGCTACCGCGACAAATTGGCATTTGAGATTATTAACGATGCTCACGATCTGTTGGGAGCACTCACCTCAAGGCTCATCACCTTTAAGTACGGAGGCCACGAACGCTTCGTGGACCTCGCATCCCGATATGCCTTAGCTGACGCAAAACGTATCGAATTTTCCCGTCAATTGGAAGGTCTCAACGGTAGCGCTGTAGAGGCAGCACGGCAGACCGAGGAATTGAACCATTTCGTCAAAATATTTGTTGATCCGTGGCTCACGAATTTTGAGGAGCCACGCGACAATGAAGGATGACCTCAGAGTTGATAGATCGGTGTCTCTGTCCCCGCCAGACCGACAGGAGATATTCGAAAACCAAATAATTCCAGCAATCGGAGCGTTTGGACCACCTGTTGCAAAGCCTACTTTTGCGGTAGTGAGCGGTCAACCCGGTGCAGGTAAGAGCACTATGGTTCGCCAAATCAGAAGCAGATTCGGAAGTGAAAGTACCCAACTGATAATACCGGACGATCTCAACGCATACATTCCTGGCAACAACACTGCCCTCATGAATGGCTCGCATTTGGTAGAGCGACAGAATTCGTCTGCTATCACCGAATGGTATCACAAACTATTTGATCGCGGTATAGAAAATAAAGCAAACATAATACTGGAGTCATGCTACTCTCCACATCAATATAGGTCTCTTCTAAAGAAAGCTCGCCTATGTGGTTATAAAACAGAATTGAATATTGTCGCGACGGATAGAATAACTAGTTTCACAGCTATTCACGATCGTTTTGAGAAAGCAATAGAAAAAAGATACATAGCGTCAAGTGTATTAACGGACGCTGACACGCATGATCACTACTACTCAATGTGGCCACGTGTAGCTTTCGACGTCGAAAACAATAAGACGTTTGACAAAATTGCAATTGTAACCCGCGACGGCGCGACGGTTTTCGAGAATGAGCAAGTCGCAGGAAATAGCGGAGCGTCCACTTGGGAGCGAAAACCAGACGCTTTACGTGCGCTGATGAATGTTCGCAATCGTCCGCTGGAAGAGAGACAGCAGCACTGGGTTGGGAGCGTTTGGAGTCGTCTCTGTCGAAGCGCTGCGTTTGCCCAACATCCAGATTCTGCTGATCTTCCAGTTACTTCTTTTCAACGCGGCGTAGCGCTAAGGCTTGCAGAGCAAAGCGACTTGAGCTCACACAAAACAAAAGACGACTTTCTGCGAGAGTTTTCTAGAAAGTTTTCAATGAATTTACAGCGCGACATTGCCCTTATAGGTAGCCACAAAAGTAAGCGAGGTGAATTCCAGAAAGAAACTTTTGAAGAGGCGTTTTCCGAGAGGATGGCATCTGTCCATCGTTCTCTTCAGCACGCGATCACCACGGAGTTTCAAGGTGTGATCGCAAAATCTAATGAAGTCAAAAAAGCCCGTATCTGGGACGGTTCGGGATTTAGAGGGGATGCGCTAGCCGAGAGCTCTACCACCAAGCGGCTGCAAACCACCCCTGACAAAAAAAGTATTACGCAAATTGCTGACGGCTTCGAAAGCCATGACCAGCGACCACCATCTGTCAACCAAAAACGTCCTAAATTTCTTGTTGAGGTCAAAAACCATTTTCACAGGCCTATTGAACTAAACAATCAAATGGCGCGTGATCCAGATAGATCTTCAAACCTGCCTCGTGAGACCGTTGCGGTGTCGTTAGGACCTTCCGAAGCCAGAGCGAATGCACCCGTGATTTCGCGACGTAATAACGGCGATTTCCGCATCGCTACGCGGTACTTACGTGAGCTTCCAGGTGAAAACCCCGACAGGCGCAGCGGGGAACCTGGTCTCTTGTCGGATTTAGCGACACTAGGAACAACGCGACCGCGCGAAAGTCAGCACCCCTCCGAGGCAAGCGGATCGGTCACTCAGCGGCAGGGAAGCTTAGACCTAGAGTTCAATACTATCTCGCCGTCTTCGCCCGTAAACGGCGAGACGAGGCTCGCGCATTTGGCTAGCAGACAAGGTCTGCCCGAGGCGGGCATGAACGATGTTCAGACATCGGCAGACAGAGCATCGCAGGAAAGCTCGGCGTCTCCAGATGCTACCTCTGTGTCCACTTTCTATTCGGGCCCACCCGCAGAATGGTTCGGGAGAGATACCGGTTACGAGACTGATAGAAATTCGGGTGACATCATCTCGGCGTCGACCCAAAGGCTAGAGGAGCTCGAAGATTCAGCGGTCAACCTGCGCTTTGGCCACGAAGCTCAGGGTCTTTCCGCGCATGTAACCACTGCTGTTTCGGGTGCTGAGGCAAGTTCTCATAGCCCATACATTGAAATTCTCGACGGTCTCAGCAGTGCCCGCTCGGACGAACAGGGGAGGGGTGGCGATGGCGGTGCGGCCGTCAGATTTTCTCATGACCTCGCACCGCATGCGAACATTTTGCCACAAACGAGCCCCGACGATTTCCCCGATTTCCCTGAGTTCACCGACACGGTCCTGGCAGAGATCGATGCCGCGTGCGAATCGCTTTCCAAGAAGCCCTCAGCGGTGGAGACTATTGTCATGGATCTGCACAAGCCCAGATTTGGCGACGCTTTCCAGAAAGTGGATGTGTCTGAGAGGAATGACATGATGCCCGCTAACCAGGAGCCACTCATTGGTAAGTCTGGTGGCCACCCACAGCAAGCGCCGAGCTCCTCGGGAGCAGAATTCGATGACGACTCTTGGCTAACCACCGCCGCCTTGGAGGAAATCGATGCAATCATCAAATCTCACTGGGATAAATCCTTACGGGTGCCGCGAGCCGCTGTCGAATGCATAGAGAGAAAGATGTGTAGCACGATACCCACCAGACCGTTTAACGAGCATCCACCGAAGGTGCGGTCCTCATTACAGCCACGTCTCGAAGACTTCCCCGATTTAACGGAGGCCCAATGGTTGCGCGTCGAACACTCGGCGCGGGCCGCAATCACTGCTGTTCAAAATGGTCAGCAACAAGTCGCGCCTGGAATTCATACACGATCCGGTTTCGGTAACTCTTCTGCCCCGTCGGTTGGCCACCCATTAGTCACCCCGGCTGTCTCCGATGTCGATCATACCGTTTCTTTGTCGTTTCAGGGAGCCGAGCATATTTATAACAAGTTGGTAGAAAGCACTCATCCGGTGCCGACTATGGACAGTTCAAGCGCAAGAAATGATCTCGCAAGTGCTTCTGACGGGTCAGGTAATCTTGTTGCTGCGAAAAGGCGTGACGATCTTGGTAGACCCGTTATGTCAACGCCGGTTGGGGATGTGAAGCCCAGCGCCAGCGGCAGCCAGGGACCGATGGCCAACGTGGCTGGACACCCCGCAATGGAAGTTGCCTTGAACTGGAGTGACAAGGATGGTCGGAGACAGCCGCATATGAGGGCGCTAGAACCCCGTTCGCGCGAAGGTTATGGAAGATGAATCCTGGATTGTTTGCAGCAACACCCCAACCCTAAGTGTCTGTTCAAGAATGGCGTGCGTGCTCGGGGTTGAGTGAAGGGCGACAATCAGATTCTTTGTATTTTGCGACAAATACGGAGAGATCGAATGGCCTGGACACCCTTCAGCCGGCGTCACCATGACAGAAGCTGCGGATTCCGCTCTGAAGCCGGCCGCCATTCCAATCATTGACCAGCCGCCACTCTGATTTGAAGCCGGCCACCATTCCAATCAATAACCGGCCAGTTTTCGGCACTCAAGTTCCCCTGGGTCAGCAACCTTGGCATGTGTCCCCTCGATATCCACGAGGGGATTTAATGCCTGCAAAAAGAAAGCTGACCGTGCGACACATTCGATAAATGCTGCGGCTTGCGGGTAGCGGGACGAGTAGCCGCGAGATCGCGGTCATACTTGGCATTGCTCGCAGCACCGTGCAGGACAATTTGAAGCGGGCTGCGATGGCAGGGCTGAGTTGGCCGCTCGCCAGCGACCTGACAGACGATGTCCTTGAGGCCAAGCTTTTCGTCCACCCCGGCGTCAAGCAGGGCCAGCGATTGCGCCAAGAGCCCGATTGGGGCCCGCTTTCAATAGAGCTGAAGAAGCCAGGCGTTACGCTGCTTATCCTTTGGGAAGAATACCGCAGCATTCATCCAGATGGGTATGGATATAGCCGTTATGTTGCGGCCAAATTTATGTTGCGGCAGCAGGGAATGAGCCAAGGATTTCGGTGATTCCTTGGCCCAAGCCGTCACATAAGATAGTTGCCTACAATGCTTTCAGGAATGCCATCAATGACGGCAGGGATCGCTGCCGTGGGGTGCTTCTCAAGCCGCTGATATCAACCTTTTCCAACGCCTTGGCCTTCATCTCGAGATCCACCTCGGCGTAGATGTGCGTGGTATCCAACGACACATGGCCCAGCCAAGCGCGGATCGTGTTGATATCGACGCCTGCTCGCAGGAGATGGACAGCTGTCGTGTGCCGGATCGTATGGGGGCTGATGCGCTTCGTGGCCAATGTCGGCACGGTTTTGCTCGCCGTGGCAGCGTATTGCGTCACGACGCGGTGATTTCCGAACCTCGTCAGAGGCTCCTTCGTCCGACCCAGAAAGACCGCATCGCTCCTATCCCGATCGGCAATGAGTCGAGCCAGCGATATCGCCGTCGCTGGCCACAATGGGCAAATTCGTGTCTTGTTTCCTTTGCCGTGAAGGCGGACTGACGGAGACGTGCCCAACTGAAGATTGCCAATCGTCAATTTTGCGGCCTCATCCGCGCGAGCACCGCTGTTGTACAGGAATAGCAACAGAGCATGATCACGCGCGCCGATAGGCGTACGCCTGTCAGGTTGACCGAGAAGCGCATCCATCTCGGCCTTCTCGAGATACCCGATTGCGGCCTTCGCTGTCTTTTTGAATGGTATTGCCCTTATCTCGGAACACCAC